>NZ_JARVRE010000017.1:0-14298 GCF_030209855.1 Agrobacterium sp. lyk4-40-TYG-31 | reverse complement strand
AGTTTCTCGACAGCGCCCATGTGAAGGACATGCTGGCCGTGCTGCGTTTCGCCCAGAACCCGCGAGACCGAGTTGCGGGTTTTCGTCTTCTGCAAATGTTGCCCGGTATCGGCCCCAAGAAGGCCGGTGTCATTCTCGACACGATATCGTCCGACCCCGAACCGCTCTTGACGCTTGCTGAAATTCCACCACCACCGAAGACAGGCGAAGACTGGACATTATTCGTCCAGTTGCTGGGAGGCCTTCGCAAAACGCAGGAAGGCTGGCCATCGGATATCGCGCGAGCTCGCCTGTGGTACGAACCCCATCTCGATCGCATCCATGAGGATGCCGATACTCGCAAGGCCGACCTCCTGCAACTCGAGCAGATTGCCAGCGGCTATCCTTCGCGCGAACGTTTCCTGACCGAACTGACGCTCGACCCACCGGACGCCACAAGCGATCAGGCGGGCGTACCGCTGCTCGATGAAGACTATCTCATCCTATCGACCATCCATTCGGCCAAGGGGCAGGAATGGCGTTCCGTGTTTATGCTGAATGTTGTCGATGGTTGCATACCATCGGACCTGGGGACAGGGACGACGCACGAGCTCGAGGAGGAACGGCGTCTGCTCTATGTCGGCATGACGCGGGCCAAGGACAGCCTGTCGCTCATCACCCCGCAGCGGTTTTTCACGCATGGGCAGAACTCGCAGGGTGACCGGCACGTTTATGCATCACGTTCGCGGTTCATCCCGGCGACGCTGCTGCAGTATTTCGAACCGATGGCTTGGCCGAAGGTCTCGGCCGCAGCATCTGAACGCAGTGCCCAGCAGATCCGCATCGATGTCGGCGCACGCATGCGCGGCATGTGGAAATAGGAGTGAGCGATGTGCAATCTCTACAACGTAACCACAACCCGTGACGCCGTCTTGCAGTTCACCAAGGCATTTCGTGATCTGGCAGGGTGGAACGAGGCAAGCTTCGACGTCTATCCCGGCTACCAGGCTCCCATCGTTCGCGTCGCCGAGGATGGAGCAAGAGAGATCGTCCGCGCGACATGGGGCATGCCCTCGCCTCCGGCCTATGTGAAGAACTACGATCCCGGCGTCACCAATATCCGCAATGTCGCGTCGCCGCACTGGCGTCGGTGGCTCGGACCGACCAGTCGCTGCGTCGTTCCCTTCACGTGCTTTGCGGAACCGGATCCTGCAAGCAAGGTCGGCGGCGGACGCGTGCCGAATGCCTGGTTTGCCAAGGATGAGACCAAACCCCTAATGTTCTTCGCAGGCTTTTGGACGCCTTGGAAAGGCATTCGCAAAGTCAGAGACGGAGAGCAGGAGTACGAGCTGTTCGGCTTCCTGACGACGTCGCCAAACGAGATCGTTTCACCCATCCACAAAAAAGCGATGCCTGCAATCCTGACGACGCCGGAAGAAGTCGATACGTGGCTGACAGCACCTTGGGACGAGGCGCGTCACCTTCAAAGGCCCCTCCCCGGCAACATGCTTGTCATCGTTCCTCCGGAAACAAAGCCCGACCTGCCGGAAGAAGGGCTGTTGTTGTGAAAAGATCGTATTGCATCTACCCGGCTCGTGAGCGAGTCGACTTCTCCGGGAAGCACAAGGTCAATCGGTAAGGCCCTGACATGCACCCCGTTCGCAAGATCATTCACGTGGATATGGATGCGTTCTACGCCTCCGTCGAACAACGTGACAATCCAGAGCTGCGTGGCAAGCCGCTGGCGGTCGGGGGATCTGCTGCCCGCGGTGTTGTGGCGGCCGCGAGTTACGAGGCAAGAGCCTTCGGCGTCTATTCAGCCATGCCATCGATTACTGCCAAGCGAAAATGCCCTGATCTGATTTTCGTGCCTCCTCGATTCGAGGTCTACCGTCAGGTCTCACAGCAAATCCGCGAAATTTTTGCGGAGTACACACCCGTCATCGAACCGCTGTCACTCGATGAGGCTTATCTCGACGTTACCGAGAACCTGAAAGGCATGGAGATCGCTACCGAAATAGCACTGGAAATCCGCGCCAAGATCAAGGCGGTGACCGGGCTCAATGCTTCTGCTGGAATCTCGTACAATAAGTTTCTGGCGAAAATGGCGAGCGACCTGAACAAGCCCAACGGCCAGGCCGTGATCACGCCGAAGAATGGCCCAGGCTTTGTCGAGGCCCTGCCCGTGAAGAAATTCCACGGGGTTGGCCCCGCCACGGCAGAGCGGATGAAACGACATGGCATCGAAACGGGTTTGGATCTGAAATCAAAACCACTCACATTCCTGCAACAACATTTCGGAAAGTCAGGTCCATACTTCTACGGTATCGCCCGAGGCATTGATGAGCGGCAGGTCAAAGCCAACCGCGTCCGAAAATCCGTCGGCGCCGAAGATACGTTTGTCGAGGACATCGACGCGCTCGATCTTGCTCAAGCCGAACTGCGCCCTTTGGCCGAAAAGGTCTGGCGGTACTGCGAAGCGCACGACATCACCGGAAAGACCGTGACCGTCAAAATCAAATATTCGGATTTTACCCAGGCAACACGAAGCAAAACGCTGGGCTTAGGTCTTTTGAGCGTTTCGACAATTCTCAACATCGCCGACGGGTTGCTAGCCTCGGTCTTCCCATTTAAACGCCCGGTACGCCTTTTGGGCGTGACACTTTCCTCGCTAAATGCAAACTGCGCAAAAGCACCACAGCTTGATTTAGGCCTTTGAACCAAGCGGAAACGTAACAGACAATTTCTTTGAAGCACAATTAAACAACGTTGGACGGCGATGTTTCTTCAGCCCTGGACAAGAGTGTCGCACTCTGAATGTCTAGAATTGTAATCCGATGTTTTGTCTTGAATACGGTCCGTCTGCTCAGGCTCGAAAGCGGTCGTAGGCCGTCAGGCGTCTAATGGGTGGGTCTGCATCGGCGTAACGGTAGATTTCATACTTTAGATACCGCAGCTCCTCATCAACGGCCTCCTCGCCGATCTCGATCCACCAGGCTTTAGGGCGACCATCACTTCCGTCAGACCAGCGATAGCCTCGAGCTTTTAGGTACTCCTTCATATCAAACGGACTGTTTTCGGCGAATATACGAACACACGATTTCTGGCTCGCTTCATAGAGTTCGGCAAAGGCCGTCGACGAATGCCCATCGACATGCCGAGCTAGAATTTCCAGAAGCGCAAAACAATCGTCGATAGCGCGGTGACCGTCATGGAAATAGCCTGCTTGCGCGATTAGGTAGCCTAGTTTGGTGCCTTCAAATCCGCGCGATGCCCAATTAACCTCGGAGTTTGAGCATGCCCAGGCTTTCTCTGAGAACAGGTGAGAAAGTGCCTCGCAAAACGGTCTATCAAATCCGGCGTTGTGGGCGATCAACACATCAGCCGGTTCGATCATCGCACGCAATGTATCCATGTCGATGGATTGTCCGGCGACCATCTCATCGGTGATACCAGTTAGTTTAATGATTTCCTCAGGAATCGGCATAGAGGGTTGCCGAAGTCCGCCATAGACCCCAGTGACATCACCGATGCAACCTGAGGAATCGAAGGTGAAGGCTATTACGCCAATCTCGATAATTTCATTCTTGTGAGCATTTAGTCCCGTGGTCTCAGTATCGAGAATGATGCCCTTAAGCAGGAATTCAGGCCGCGGGCTCGACACCACGGCGCGGTGCGTCAGTTTCTCGAGGATGCGATAGCGGCCTGTTTCCGAAAGGTGGCGAACCATATCGGCTTCGTCGAGTTGAGCGACAGATGGCTTGGCCTTGGACGTCTTGAGGGTTGGTGACATCGTCACTGGGTCGCGAGACACCTGTTCGGAAAACATGTCAAACTGCTCTGCCATCGTCACTGTCATCATCCTGCCGCAGCTTGGCACCTTGAAACATGAGCGGAGCGGCAAATCAACCATGTTTGCGCACGACGGCACCCACTCAGCCTTGGGAAGTGCCTTATCGCCGTCGTTCCAGTCGTAATCGCTCAATTTCGAGTGAGTGTTCCCCATAGGTGTAAGACCTAACCAGACGTAAGATCTTACGCCGGACTTAAACATTCCGGGATAGGGAACCGTCGTGATCAACAACGACGCACCAAACGGTCAGAGCCTCTGGGGTTCGCGCTGCCCCACTGCGCAAATCAATCAATCTTGGTCTGACGGGTTCAGCGGCAAATGGACCGGGTTTTCTGAAGCCTTGAAGTTCGTCATCAGCCGCAATGTCGCGAAGGTGGCAACCGACAGCACTATCGCCGTGTCATACGATCCCAACCCAACAGCAGCGCCTATAGCACCTGTGGCCCATATGCTTGCAGCCGTAGCCGTACCGCGTGTTCCCATTTTTCCGACAAGGATTGCTCCGCCGCCGATAAAGCCTACACCATTGATCAAGCCCTCAAGCACACGGGCAGTGGCCTCGGCATTGCCCGCGGTGATTGTTTCTGCAGCTTGTATGAACCCGCACGATGCGATCGCGACCAACGGAAACGTTCGCAGGCCTGCACTACGCTCATTTTGTTCACGGTCCCATCCAATGGGTAGCGCAAGAAGATATGCCACAAGGAGCGCGACAAGATGTGGTAAGATGTTGAGTTCAATGCCAATCGACACGAGCCATTCGTTCAAATGATATCCTCCCCACCTCACGTTGCCTAGCATTTTAGATTTTGAGCATGTTCAACTCAACCCTCGGCAACAGGTTCCAAAATGCCGAAGCACGAGATTAGATAGCCCAAATGGGAATTGAACAATTCTGCACTTGGTCCTATCCATGGCCACTGTAGAATGGGATATTCACCCGGCCTAGCGATCCCTGGTCAACATCATCCGCCAGAAGAACGGCCTGAACACATTGTTCGATGAGCATAGCCCAACGACGCACCCCTTAACATCTGTACGTCTGTCATGGCGTGCACCCGAAAAAGAAATCTGCAGCAGCGATTTTCGGGACCTGCTCAAGGCGTGCCACAAGATTCTCAATGTACGCCAGATTCGCTTTGCCGTCATACCCCTCGTGTGGGAAGGCGGTACAGGGCCGCATCTAGAGTCACATAGACGCGGAGCACGACTCAAAGGAACCCTCGAACAACGGCTGCATGGTGACTACGAGTGTACGTTTAGACGAAGCTGCAAGGCTCGTCGTTTGGCGCCTTCCAACAAGTCCTCTGCCATCTCGTGCCTTCAAAGCCCTGGCCGCCGAATACATCAAATCCCTAAAATCGGTCAGCGCAATGCCATCGGCGCGCATGACTGCAAGGATCAGCGGATCGCCGAAAATTTCAGTAAGGGTCATTTCGTCCGTCGTGTGGTTCATCGCGGTCTCCTTTCGACAGCGCCCTAAGCTCTCAAGTCGGCCTATTACTTGACAGGCTCACACTTGGGGTGTTACCGGTAAGTAACATTTGCATAATTACCGACCGGTAACACCTATGTCAACGCCGCCTCAGGATAAAAATTGAAACTCATGAAGCCCGAAAAATCTGAACACTCCTCCGAGCAGAAAATCGCGCCGCGTGACCGGATCGTATCAACGGCCTGTCAACTGTTTCGTGAACATGGGATCCGTGGCATAGGGGTTGATGCAATCGCTGAAGCCGCCTCGACCAACAAGATGACGTTATATCGACATTTCGGCTCTAAGGACGATCTTGTATGCGAAGCGCTGAAACATAGCTCTCGAAGGCTTGAGAAAGTCTGGGAAGATCTTGAAACAGAGAACCCGGGCGATCCGAGGGCTCAGCTTAGGGCCTGGGTGAAAATGCGCGCGCAATGTCTTTCAAGCGAGCCTTATGGATGTGATCTTGCCAATGCTGCGGTGGAGTTGAAGGAGCAAGGACATCCGGCGCATGCCATAATTGAAACATTGAAAGCGGAACAGCATTCCCGGCTCTCCGATCTCTGTCGTTCGACAGGTGTCAGCGATCCAGACCTTTTGGCTGATACGCTATCGATGCTGTTGGAGGGAGCGCGCGTCAGCAAACTTGCCGCCGGCAAAGAAGGTCCGTCGATGCGGTTTACGCGTGCTTGTGAAGCGGCGATGGTCTCGTTTGGTCTACGTGCGCCGGTTGCCCCCGAAATCCTGTGGAACACGGAGGAAGTGATACCTAGAGGACGATAGTAAAATATTTATCGACCAACCCAAATAGCTGTCAACTACGACCTCGCTCCTGCTTTATGCTTTATTATCGGACTTTCGCGTTGAAGGCTTTAAATGGAATCCAACATCTATTCATCGAGATAATGATTTAGGTGGAGTTTGTTAGCCAGGCAGCAATTTTCTCGTCAACGAAAGTAAGTGCGGGGTTTGCCGACGTTTTTCGCGATTATGATTGGTTTCGCGAGAATCTAATGTTCGACGAGCGGAGCGACCATTTTTGCCAATCTCTCCACAGCCAGAGTATGCCGCAGCAGACGCGGAAAGTGATGATCTGAAGACGAAGGCTTGCCACACCTATGTCAGGTCGTGCAGGTCCTTGCCGCGCGGCGGTCCGATATAAAATTCGGAAAACTTGACCTCAAGCCCCTCGCGCTCCGGCGTGCAGCACATGGGACCAACTTGGTAAGATCGGGCGACCGGAAACGGACAAAGGCGTAGAAGTGGCCAACGTATGCCGTCAGCGGAAAACTGTAGTCGAAGCACGCCACCAGCAACCGTGACCCGCAGATAGAAATCCGAGGGATCGCCGTCGTACGGGGAGGTCGACCAGTCGGAATGATCGACCGTCACCACACTGCCGATGCAGGCCGCCCCATCCGACAGCTCGATGCCGGACTTTATCCAACGGGTCTCGTCGATCCGGACCATGATCCCTGCTTGGTCATAGAGAGCTTCGTAACGAGCTTGAACCCGCACCGATGCGGTAAAATCGCCCTTCCATTCCGCGCCGAAGAAATGTCCGCTGTCTCGGATGAAACCATAATGGGTCTTGCGCCAGAAATCAGTACCTTTGTCGGTGCTCACGTTCAGCATATTGTCGCGGAGCGACCAGTTCAGGGGCTCATTGTACCAGAGGCAGGTGTCAAACATGGATTTTCCTTAATCAGTACAGCGTACGTTCATTGGCGACACGTGCATGGGTGACAATACCCCGTTTTAAGCGGTTTTCTGCCTTGAGTGGATTTGGACCATCACCACCTCCCTTTGAAACGAGACTTGATCACGGCTTTATTCGGATACTAGAAGAGCTTAGAAATCCCAATCCTCATCCTCTGTCGCAACCGCCTTACCAATGACATAGGACGACCCAGAGCCGGAGAAGAAGTCATGATTTTCGTCAGCATTCGGCGAGAGCGCTGACAAAATAGCCGGATTGACTTTGCAGGCTTCTGCCGGAAAGAGCGCTTCGTAACCGAGGTTCATCAGCGCCTTGTTGGCGTTGTAATGCAGGAACTTCTTGACGTCTTCCGTCAGGCCGACGCCGTCGTAGAGCGCTTCGGTGTATTTTGCCTCATTGTCGTAGAGTTCAAGCAAAAGATCGAAAGCGAAGTCCTTGATGTCCTGACGCTTCTGTTCAGGAAGACGGTCCACCGCGCGCTGGAACTTGTAGCCGATGTAATAGCCATGCACGGCTTCGTCGCGGATAATGAGGCGGATCATGTCGGCGGTGTTGGTGAGCTTGGCGCGGCTCGACCAGTACATCGGAAGATAAAAGCCGGAATAGAACAGGAAGCTTTCCAGAAATACGGAGGCGACCTTCTTCTTCAGCGGATCGCCGCTGTCGTATTCGCGCATAATCAGCGCCGATTTCCGTTGTAGGAACTCGTTCTCTTCCAACCAGCGATAGGCATCATCAACATCCGGTGTCGAGCACAGGGTGGAAAAGATGGAGGAGTAGGAACGCGCGTGGACCGCCTCCATGAAGGAGATGTTGGATAGCACCGCCTCTTCGTGCGGCGTCGCGGCGTCTGCCATCAGCTTGACCGATCCGACGCCGTTCTGGATCGTGTCGAGCAGGGTCAGGCCAGTGAAGACGCGGATGGTGAGTTGCTGCTCTTCTTGCTTCAGCGTTCCCCAAGATGGGATGTCGTTGGAGAGCGGCACCTTTTCCGGCAGCCAGAAATTACCGGTCAGGCGATTCCAGACTTCGAGGTCCTTGTCGTCTTCGATACGGTTCCAGTTGATGGCACGGGTGCGACTGACGGGCTTGACGGCGATGTTCATGTGTTGATCTTTCGAAGCGTTCTTGTTCACAGCGCGCATGACACGCAACCCTGCACTTCCGTGCCTTCCAGTGCCATCTGTCGAAGACGGATGTAATAAATGGTCTTGATGCCCTTCTTCCACGCGTAGATTTGCGCCTTGTTGATATCGCGCGTCGTCGCGGTGTCACGGAAGAACAGCGTCAGCGAAAGACCTTGGTCTACATGCTGGGTCGCCGCCGCATAGGTATCGATGATCTTTTCCGGGCCGATCTCGTACGCATCCTGGTAAAATTCGAGGTTATCGTCGGTCATGAAGGCGGCGGGGTAATAGACGCGGCCGATCTTACCCTCTTTGCGTATTTCAATCTTCGAGACGATCGGGTGGATCGAAGAGGTCGAATGGTTGATGTAGGAGATCGATCCTGTCGGCGGCACGGCCTGGAGGTTCTGATTATAGAGGCCTGAGGTCATAACCGCTTGTTTCAACGCAAGCCAATCCTCCTGCGTTGGGATCGAGATGCCTGCCGTCACAAATAGCTCGCGAACACGCTCTGTCGCTGGCAGCCATTCGCGTTCGGTGTATTTGTCGAAATACTCACCGGACGCATATTTCGAGTTCTCGAAGCCTTTGAAGCTGACGCCGCGCTCGGTCGCGATACGGTTCGAGGCGCGAATGGCGTGATAGGTGACCGTGTAGAAATAGATGTTGGTGAAATCGATGCCTTCGTCCGAACCGTAGAAGATGCGCTCGCGGGCGAGATAGCCATGCAAATTCATCTGTCCGAGACCGATGGCGTGGCTGTCGTCATTGCCTTTCTCCACCGACGGCACGGAGGCAATATGGCTCATGTCAGACACCGCCGTGAGCGACCGGATCGACGTCTCGATTGTTTTTCCGAAATCGGCGCTGTCCATGGCAGCAGCGATGTTCAATGAGCCGAGATTGCAGGAAATATCCTTGCCCATCACCTTATAGGAGAGGTCGTCATTATATTCGCTGGCGTCGCTGACCTGCAGAATTTCCGAGCAGAGATTGCTCATGGAAATGCGTCCTGCAATCGGGTTTGCCCGGTTCACCGTGTCTTCGAACATGATGTAGGGATAGCCGCTCTCGAACTGTATCTCGGCAATCACCTGGAAGAAGTCACGGGCCTTTATCTTCTTTTTCTTGATCCTCGCATCCGCGACCATCTCCCGGTATTTTTCCGTCACGGATATCTCGGTGAAGGGAATGCCATAGACGCGCTCGATATCGTATGGCGAAAACAGGTACATGTCCTCGTTGTTCTTCGCCAGTTCGAAGGTGATGTCAGGCACCACGACGCCGAGTGACAGGGTCTTGATCCTGATCTTCTCGTCAGCATTCTCGCGCTTGGTGTCGAGAAAACGCATGATGTCGGGGTGATGGGCGTTAAGATAGACGGCACCTGCGCCTTGGCGCGCACCAAGCTGGTTGGCGTAGGAAAAGCTGTCCTCAAGCAGCTTCATCACAGGAATGATGCCCGATGACTGGTTCTCGATCTGCTTGATCGGGGCGCCAGCCTCGCGAATGTTCGTCAGTGACAAGGCAACGCCGCCGCCACGCTTGGAAAGCTGCAGCGTTGAATTGATGCCGCGTGCGATGGATTCCATATTGTCTTCCATGCGCAGCAGAAAGCAGGAAACAAGTTCGCCACGTTGTTTTTTTCCTGCATTGAGGAATGTAGGCGTCGCGGGCTGGAAGCGGCCGGCGATGATCTCATCGACCATGTCTCTGGCAAGTTCTTCGTTGCCTTGCGCCAGCGCCAGCGCCACCATGCAGATGCGGTCTTCGTAGCGTTCGAGATACCGTTTCCCGTCAAAGGTCTTCAATGTGTAGCTGGTATAATATTTAAACGCGCCAAGAAATGTTGGGAAACGGAATTTCTTGGAAAACGCATGATCGAATAGATCACGCACGAAATTGAACGAATATTGGTCCAGAACCTCACGTTCGTAATAACCCTCAGTCACGAGATAATCGAGCTTTTCCCGCAGGTTATGGAAGAACACCGTGTTTTGGTTGACGTGCTGAAGGAAGTACTGCTTGGCCGCCAGCCGGTCCTTGTCAAGCTGGATTTTGCCATGCTCGTCGTACAGATTCAGCATTGCGTTGAGAGCATGGAAGTCCAGTTCGGATTCCGATGTTTTCAAAGGCTTTTCAATTGTGGTCGCGTCCAAAATCGTTCCAATCCGTGTTTGACGTTCGCGACGTCTTCATCCGTGCCTAGAAGCTCGAACCTGTAGAGGTACGGCACCTGACATTTCTGGGAGATGACATCGCCGGCGATCCCGTAGGTCGCCCCGAAATTGCTGTTGCCCGCGGCAATCACGCCACGAATGTTTTTCCGGTTGTCCGCATCGTTGAGGAAGCGGATTACCTGTTTTGGAACGGCCCCTTTTCCACCTTCGCCGCTGTAGGTGGGAAGGATCAGAACGTAGGGCGCTTCGACCTGAATGCTCTCGGAAAGACTGAGGGGAATGCGCCGCGCACTTATCCCCAGTCGTCCGACAAAACGATGGGTGTTTTCCGACCGGCTGGAGAAATAGACGATCTGACCCATTGCTCTGGCTCAGGCCGCAAGCGTGCTGATCATATCCGGGCGAAAGCCCGCCCAATGGGTCTCGCCAGCGACGACGACGGGAACCTGTCGGTACCCAAGCCCTTGAACCAGGTCGTAGGCGCTGGTGTCTTCGGAGACATCAACGATGGTGTAGTCGATGCCCTGTCGGTCAAGAGCGCGGGTAGTTGCTGTGCACTGTACGCAGGCAGGCTTGCTGTAGACGGTAACGGTCATGATGATCCTCGTGAAATTTGTATAGGCGTGCGATATCAATAAGGCGTTGGAAACGCCCATGCGGAAGTTCAGGGATGGATGGCAGCCGAAAGCGACTACGGGCGTTACGGCCCGCTATTCACGCGGATACTGACTAGAATGATGCGACATTGACTTCACCCCGAAGTGGTTGATGCGGAGCTCAGGGGAAGCGGCACGCGCAGGATCATCCCGCACATGACTCGCGACCTTCGGACACCCCGCCCGTGGACGTATTCGTTTGAGGCAGGTCTCCTGGCTCACGGGTCGTCACATCCATCTCGCCTTCCCGAAACCTTCCGGCGCCAGTGGCTATTGAGAGGATGCTCGCCGCTTACAGTTGCGGGGGCAGCTCCGGCATTGCTCCGTCCAGAAAGGACATCACGCACCGTATTCCCGTCTTAGCTCCCGACGCGAATCGGAAGAACCTCGAACACTAGATATAGTATATGAGGAGATAGTCGCGTCAACTCTTAGGAGGGTGGCGGTTAGAAAATTACGTCCTCATCCACACCAGCCTGTGGATAACAGTCTCATCAGACAGCTTGAAAGTTCAGCTTTTAATGGCCGCATACAAGCCGTATATCAAGCCTCGATTTTGCGTTTCGTCAACGTTCGGAGCGCAACGGCTTGTCGAAATCGACGCTCGTCTCGGTTCCACGGTTGGACGGATAGGAGAATTGGCCGAATGCGCCATAGCCCTGGCTTTTCCAGAACCCGAGTGTTTCCGGTGTCTGAGCATCGGCATGGAGATAGGACGAGGTGTACTTAAACTCGGATGCCCGGCTCTCCAGGGCCGCCACAATCTTTGTGCCAAGCCCTTTACGACGGACGCTAGAATCAAGGTACACGCGGACAATCTGACATACCTTTTCGCCGTCGCTATAGCGATGTCGTAGGCGCTCCTTCGTGGAAGGTTTGTTCTCGATCGCGTAGAGACCTCCGGCCGCAATGATGTGTCCATCTCCGTCCCGGACAACGAGAAAACTGCCTTGCCTTTCGCGGGAGAACCAGTTGTCCGGCTGCGCCGACAACAGCGAATCTAGGTCAGAATGCCAGGCGGGAGTGTAGTCGATCCCGTAGACGTTCTTGATCATCCGCAGGCAGAAGGTCCTCGCTTCAGCTCGGACGGCGGACTGTGCTTCATCATTCAGCCATTCCAGGGAGAGGTCATTGATGAGCATCAAGCCGCTAACTTTCTGCGGATAATTTCCGCCCCTGCACCGAGTGCGCGCAGCTTCGCTGTCGCCACATGACGCGGAAGCGGTGCCATGCCGCAATTGGTGCATGGATAGAGACAATTGGTCACCCGGTGGAGATGATGACAATCAGCTTGCAAGATTTGCGGGACTGACTATCGCAATCGGTTGATCGTGCGGATCAACCTAAGAACAACGATCAATCCTTTCGACATCCAAGAGACCAGCAAATCATGTGATTTGCTCCCTCGTCCGTTGACTGATGCTATCCTCGCTAAGCGCTGCAAAAAACGAAAATCGTTCCTTCAAGCCTCAGGAACATTGTTGACGCTAAACAGTTGAGAGGCCTGCCAATCCAGCTCGAATATCAACAAAGGAACGCAAGCAGCACAAATGAACGAGAAACGGGATATCTGGGTCAGCGCTCGCGCATATGCACTCTGGGAAGAAAACGGGCGAATAAACGGAAGCGATCATGAACACTGGCTGCAAGCTGTCCGAGAATACGAGCTTATGATGCAAACCCGGGCATCACCTGATGGCTTGGAAATAATGGCCAGCCGAAAGGGCAAAGAAACAAGTTAGTCGTTCGCCAAAGCAACAATGGTCGATAGTATCGAAAATCAGCATGAGAGGCTGCCTGCTGTCCCCTCATAATAGCAACATCGTGACGAAGGAAACCTTCATTGGATACTGCTCTTTTGGTCGGATACCTCGCCTCAATGTGTTCTGTGTCAAGCTTCGTTCCACAGGTCTACAAGGTTGTCAGGACCGACGATACGAAGGCAATCTCAACAGGAATGTACTGTCTCACGGTTACAGGATTTGCGCTCTGGACCGCATTCGGGGTGATGCGCACCGAATGGCCTATCATCCTGACAAATTCCGCTTGTTTCTTTTTATCCCTGGTCATTCTCGTAAAGAAGCTAAGATCGTAGGCGCTCTCGAGCAGGTGTCCACAACAATCTGTCCGAGTTGGATAAAGGTGAGAGGCTGAATGGGTCGAGCGGGAGCGCGTTACGCGTCTTCAGCAATCACACCTCTGGACACTGAATTCAACGGTATCCTGTCCATTAAAGACCTATCCGAGCGCGCAATTTCAAAATAGATTTCGTTTAGGTCGTCACTGTTGATCATTCTGTCCGCGGCCAGTTCTCGCGCAGTCTTCATCGCCTCTACACACGCATTTTTGTCATTCGCAAATTCGGCACCGTGCTCGTCGATCATCTCGCCGTCTTCATCGTAGACCCGGAAAAAATATATTGGCATGGCGTTACCGTTCGAGTGGGGGAGCGATTATTTTCCCGGTCCGTCAGTTTGAATATGGTGGGCTTCGAGAAGCACGATCATCTCGTCTGCCTCGTCCTCTGTCAGCGCATCAATAGGAAGCTCATCGACTGTAGCCGGACTGCCGTGACAAAGTCGATGACGGTCCAAAATTCATCATGGAGGTTTTTTCGTTTTTCGAACCGGCTCATGATGTAATTTCAGCAAAGTGACTTTGTGGGTCAATATGACTTCTTGCGACCGATAACTTCCAGTCCAGCAGATTACATTGCGGCTTCTGCAACGGGTGCCGCACCGTGGCGGCCTTTGGCGAGACGGTCAAAGACCCTGATGAGGCACTTTAACCCCACCCAACGACCCTAAAGTTCTACGTTTCCGTGCCTCTCTTGCGAATTGGCTCAACTATAGGCGCGCTTCATGTGAAATCTGAAGATCGCGCCAGAGCCAGGCGCCTCCTTGATCGCCGTCTCAACGAACGCCGACAGACCATCAATGTTACGCCGGATGCCGGCCACTTCTCAGGACAGATAGACCCTTACATTTCCCTTTAGGACCGATGATGCTGCCTCCACGCGAAGCAACCAGCGACGATGCACCTCGGCATTCATGTCCCCTGCGACTTAGCAAGCGGTAGAAGAGTCGGTCCTGCTTGGTGGTAAGGCAGACATCTGCAGAAGCACCGTAACGTCCGCACGCGCCATTGGGCGCGACATCAGAAACCCTTGGATGTTATCGCAGCCCAACGATTTCAGCGCATCTCTCTGCTGGTTGGTTTCGACCCCTTCGGCGGTTGTTTGTAGCCCGTTGGCACGCGCCATCTTGATGATCGCTTCGACAATCGCGCTGTTCCGGCCCTCGCCCA
>NZ_JARVRE010000024.1:0-16196 GCF_030209855.1 Agrobacterium sp. lyk4-40-TYG-31 | reverse complement strand
AGTTTAGTGAGGCGGCGGCCAAGTCCATGGCCGTTGCCCAACGCCGCAAATGGCTAGCGTCCGTCACGCATCTGGCCGTTGGTCGCACCGTTCGTTCCTGTCTATGCTGTGACGAGGTTTTTGGTCGACGGATGGTTTACAAGGGCGGCTTAGTCTGACTTCCACTTCCGATAACGGTGAATGGATGCCCAATGCCGGTATCGGTCTCAATCCAAATGTGACGGGTAGTTTCGATTACACCGTCAATCAATTTTCTAGTATTCTCATAAACAGTCGAGCGCGTCTTGGTGAAGAGCTCAATTTGATCGGTCGCCCGTTCCTTAAAAAATTCCTTTGCATGATCATCAGCCAATACCGACCACATCGTTAGTGCAACATTTTTCAAGGCAATGTTCTCACATTCGAGTTTAAGCAACCGGGCATCCATCAACCCAAGTTGTTTGTTAATGAAGTGAAAAGTATCCTCCATATCTTGAAAGTTGGCATTCGTCCCCCCAACCCAGTTTTAGTTACACTTGTTTTTTCTCAACTGCTAAGTTGAGTTATTGGGAACGCGATCTCCCGGCCATGATCTCTGAGAACATTTCGACCTGGCGTTCAGACGCAGCACGAATCGCTTTCAGTTGAGAGAGCATACTGCCAAAGGCCGCGATTATCACGAATCCGACGACAGCAGGCAAGGCCCAGGTCATTGAAGCCATCAACGCAAGCAAGGCGTATTCGCCTCTTCCAGCTTTCACCATAACGGCAAAGAGGAAAAAGACGACAATTCCTATACCAACCCAACCAACAACCTGAAGAAATTTATCCATGAGAACCCCCACACTTTCTAGGCGCAACGTGCCAGACTGCACGCCTGTGTCAAGGCATGCGGGGACAACGGAGAAAAGGGAAGTGGATATCAGATATCTTGGATATCTGTATGGCGTCTTCGTTGTGTCATAGAAGCGGTTCGCCTGCCTCAGACAGGGGAGCAGCTATGAACCTAAATCAACTCACAAGGAACGCGATCTTCGGCAAAGAAACGAAAGCTGGCACGACGATGAAAGGCGACAAGCTTTGGACTGATGAAGAGTTCCAGGTGCTACGCTCGAACTATCCAGATCATATCAAAATGCGCGATGAACTGCCTTACAGAACAAAGGATTCCGTGTACGGGCGTTGTGCGAAACTCCGTATGAAGCGAGAGCGGCACGAATGGAAGGCCTCGGGATTGAGCAAGCTTCGCGGCTCGACCACCATAAGGCCACACGTCTGGAGATCACGGCAGAGTTTCGAGACTTAACAACGAGCGCCATATATTATCAATTAAGCGGTGAATACCGACACAAGTACCTCAAAACCGGAAAGCCGGTGATGGACACGATTCTGGGGAGGATTGAAGAAATAGGTTGGGCCTTCGAGACCTTGACGAAGCAAGCAAGTCGGGAAGGTATTTTCGAATCAATGCTGGCGCAGGTGGAAGCCGAATATCAAGTTTGTCCAACGAGCGGTGCAAGCACTCGACGGTGAATTGAAGGCTTCGTGGAAAGAGTACAAAAGAAGGATTCGACCATGTCTCATGTCGCGCTCTATGTCGCATGAAGTAGCCGGCACCAAACGGAAACCCCCGTAAATCAAGGAAATTGGCTGCAACACGAACGCGACATAAAGCAAAGCACGATTTGAAACAACCACTTAAAATTGTTGAATAAAAATGGTGCCCGAAGGCGGATTTGAACCACCGACACGCGGATTTTCAATCCGCTGCTCTACCAACTGAGCTATTCGGGCACTACAGGCTCTTGTGGAACCTTCGCTTTTTACAGCGCCGGAGAAGCTTGGCCGCCCCGGAATGAGCGGGGTTATAACATCTTGTTCGGCCATGGCAAGCGGTTGGCTGAACTTTTTTGACAGTTTTTTGGCGGTGGTCGTGGATGGGCTTTGAAAGGCCTGTACTTCATGGGAAAAGGTCACGGAAGCTTATGATCAAATTGCATTTTCTCTTCGATTTTCCCGTCGTTCAGGCCTTCCAAATTTTTGGCATGCTTCGCCTGTCACGCGGTGCGAGCACCCGTGGCTGGCTTTTCTTTTAACCCGGAGAGAGCACGCAAATGCGGTCATCTCTGGTATGGTAAGTCTTTTGGCATCCGCATTTGCGTGGCCTTCGGACTGCGGGGATATCGCTATCCCCATTTCATTTCCTGCACCCACACCTTCAGGCAACACGCATCGTCCTGGCCGGATCAACACACCGGGACCATGCGCTGCCTTCAAGGCATGTATTCCTCCCCGTGTGTTTCTGCACATGAGGAGGTGGGATGACCCGACGCCCTTCTGGGGTCGGCGGGTCAGCCCTCCAATGGCACCCGACATATCTGACCGCACGTTACAGCCAGACAATTGCGCACCAGCCCCGCCACCTCACTGTCTCGCGATACAGTTTGGTGGCGGAAGCAGGGGCATTGTGCGGGCGGTTTTGGTGCCATTGAGAAAGATTTTTGGATTATTTTGCATTTTTTGAGTAAGCATCTGTTTTGAAACAGATATTTTTACAAAACGCATCTGCGGATATGCACACGGCCCGCATTGAGCGGGCCGCAGGCAGTCTATCTGACAGGAATAGTGCTTACTTGGACCCGGCAGAAAGACCGAGAGCGAAGGGAACGGCTGCGACCAGAAGGGCCATGACGGGGGAGGACGCGAAGATGCGGCCTGCCAGCGAGGTGATGGCGACTGAGCGGACGACCGGTAGCCAATTGGCGATATCTGTGCTGTGGCGCGATGCGTTCTGGCGGGGTGACGCGGAACGCCGTGCGCCCGACTGCGCCTCCTGAAGCTCTTCCACCTGCTTGCGGATGGTGTCGATATCGCGGCGCAGGTCTTCGATCTCGCGGCGCAACGATGCATCGATGCCAGGTTTTTGCGGCGGCTTGGCGCGTGCGGATGTTTTTGTCGGCGTTGCTTTCACGTCATCATCCAGTTGAGAAAGTTCGTCTTCTAGGTCTGACGGTTTGTCGAACCCATGGGAACGGATCGGCGCCCTCATGCAATTTTCCTCTCACGTGCGTGTAGGTCGCAATCTTGCGACCGGATCATGGATGTTTTGCAAACGCAGAGAGGCGCAAAAGGATGCAGTGTTTTATGAGGACCTGCTATGTCCGTCGAAAACCGGACAGCCAGCAGGACTGACACCGCATTTTGACTGCGGCGTCAGGTCGTATCGTCATGCAGCGTATGGCCGTTTACTTGACAGGCTTCAGCGACTGGAGAATGCCGACCAGTTCCGAATGGTGGGCGTCCTGCGTGGCTTTCGTGCCCCAATAGGTCACTACCAGCATCTTGCCATCGCGTGGCGAGGCGAAGCCGAGGGAGACTTCGACCGGGCCGTCTTCATCCTTGCCATCGAATTCGATGCTGCCGAACTGCATTCCGTTGATCTCGACATCGCCGGAATCCGACTTGGTGCTGGCATCGATCTCCACGCCATTGTCGGTCAAGAACTTGATGGCGTCGTCGATGACCTTGTCCATGGTCTTGTCGCTGGCGACATCGATGGAGAAGTAGATGGCGGCATCGGGCGACGTGGCGTCGACGCCGGATTCGGTTTCTTTGGGTTCCCAGTCATTGGGAATTTTGACCGATGCGATGGGCGCGTCGCTGGGAAACTTGAGTGTTTCGGCCTGCGCAAAAAATGGCGCCAGCACAAAGGCGGCGGCCAAGATGGTTCTTTTCATGGAAAAATCCTCTGGAATCGAGGCGCGCAATATCAAATGAGCAATGGTGCCCCAGCCGTTGCCAAAATGGATATAAAGGAAAAGCCGTTATTATGTCATCAGAATAATATCAAGTAATAGGGAATGTTGAGACCAGAGTTAACGTGACCCAGGACGTTCGTTTCCTGTAACACCCCTCTATAATTTTTATATTATACACTGGTGCCGCAATTACAGATTGATATCGAGAGAGATCGACAAAGAAACAGGCCCCGAAGGGCCTGCTGATGGTTGCGTGATTTTGGTCTCAGGCTGCTTTTGCAGCAGCCCCATAAGGATCGAACCTGCCGTAGAAGGTGTCGCCCTTGGCGGCCATGTCTTGCAGCAGCGGGGTGGGCTTGAAGTGCGGGCCGTAGGTTTGGCTGAGCTTTTCGGCCAGTTCCACGAAGGTCTTCACGCCCATGCCATCGATGTAGGACAGCGCACCGCCGGTGTAGGGCGCAAAACCGAAGCCAAGAATGGAGCCGACATCGGCTTCGCGCGGATCGGTCACGATACCCTCTTCAACCGTGCGTGCTGCTTCAAGCGCGATGGTGACGAGGAAACGCTGTTTCAGCACATCCATGTCGACATCCTCAGGCTTCTGCTGCGGATAGAGGCCTTTCAGGCCGGACCAGAGAGACTTTTTCGCGGGCTTGGCCGGATAATCGTAAAAGCCTTTGGTGTTCTTGCGGCCAAAGCGGCCCTCGCCTTCCACCATCGTCTTGACCAGCTCCATGTGCCTGACATCCACGGCCTTTTCGCCGAGATCGGCGACGGTGGCCTTGAGGATTTTGTAGGAGAGGTCGATGGCGACTTCGTCGTTCAGCGCCAGCGGACCGACCGGCATGCCAGCGAATTTCGCGGCGTTTTCGATCATGGCGGCAGGCACGCCTTCGATCAGCATGTCATAGCTTTCGGCCATGTAGCGCAGCACGCAGCGATTGACGAAGAAGCCGCGGGTATCGTTGACGACAATCGGTGTCTTCTTGATCTTGGCGACGTAATCCAGAGCCACGGCGAGCGCCTTGTCGCCGGTTTCCTTGCCGATGATAACTTCCGTCAGCATCATCTTTTCGACTGGCGAGAAGAAGTGGATGCCGATGAAATCCGTCGGGCGCTTGGAATTCTGCGCCAGACCGGTGATGGGCAAAGTGGAGGTGTTGGAAGCGAAGATCGCGCCTTCGGGAAGGACGGCTTCCACGGCTTCGATCACGGCCTTCTTCACGTCGCGGTCTTCGAACACGGCTTCGATGACGAGGTTTGCGGTCTTGAGCGAGGCATAGTCCGAGCTTGGTGTGATGCGGGCGAGGATGGCGGCACCCTCCTCCTGGGCCATGCGGCCCTTACCGACGCTGTCCTTGACCAGACCTTCGCAGGTGGTCTTGCCCTTGGCGGCGGCTTCGTCATCGCGGTCGATGAGGGTGACATCGAGACCAGCAACGGCGGTGACATAAGCGATAGACGCACCCATGAAGCCCGCACCGACGATGCCGACATGTTTCAGATCACTCTTCGGCTGACCAGCCGGACGGCGGGCACCCTTGCCCAGTTCCTGCATGGAAATGAACAGCGAGCGGATCATCGCAAACGCTTCTTTCGAGCGAAGGATTTCCGTGAAGTAACGCTGCTCCACCTTCAAGGCCGTGTCGAAGGGCAATTGCAGGCCCTCATAAACGCATTTCAGAATTGCGAGTGCTGCCGGGTAATTGCCAGCGCTTTCACGGCGCAGAATGGCCGGTGCTGCGGGCCACAGCTGTGCGGCAGCGGGCGTCCAGATGCCGCCACCGGGGGCTTTGAAGCCTTTTTCATCCCATGGGGCGACGGGTTTCAGGCCGTCCTTGATCATCTGCTTGGCGGCGGGGATCAGCTGATCCGGCTCCACCACCTGATGCACGAGGTTCATGGACTTGGCTCGGCTGGCCGTCAGCGACTGGCCGGTCGTCATCATCTGAAGAGCGGACTGCGCATCGGTGAGGCGCGAAACGCGCTGCGTACCACCGGCACCGGGGAAAATGCCGACCTTGATTTCCGGCAGCGCCAGCTTGACGCTCTTGGCATTGGAGGCCACGCGGCCATGGCAGGCCAGCGACAGTTCCAGCGCGCCGCCCATGCAGGTGCCGTTGATGGCAGACACCCAGGGCTTGCCGTTGGTTTCCAGCTTGCGGTACAGCCAGTTCATCTTGCCGACGAGGTCGAACAGCTTTCTGGCGGCTTCATCCGGGTTCTTTTCCTTCTCCTCATGATAGAAGGAGAACATGGACTTGATCATCGACAGATCAGCGCCGCCGGAAAATGTGCTCTTGCCCGATGTGAAGACCACGCCTTTGACGGCGGCATCCGCCACGGTGGCATCCACGATGGCATCCAGTTCTTCCAGCACTTGGGCTGTGAAGACGTTCATGGATTTTTCCGGCATATCCCAGGTGACGAGGGCGATGCCGTCTGCGTCTGTTTCGACGGTGAAATTGGTGTAAGTGCTCATAGTGGGATTCCTCTTCCCTGAATTTCTTGTGCTAACCGAAGACGCCGAGCAGGTAGCAAAGCAGAACGACAAGCAGAGCAAGAACGATAATCAGTCCTCGCCCCTCTGCTTTCATCCGTGCGTGGCTTTGGGCAGGCGCAACGCGACCGGCTGCTTCAGCAGCCTCGGCCATGTCCTTGTCGAGTTGCCTCGTCTGGAAGTGGCGCTTTGTCTCGTTTTGATAGCCCGCCATGCTCGTCGTCCCAATCAAACCCGCTCGATAACCGTTGCCGTGCCCATGCCCGCGCCGATGCAGAGCGTGACCAGCGCCGTATTCAGATCGCGGCGTTCCAACTCGTCCAGAACCGTGCCGAGGATCATCGCGCCGGTGGCGCCCAGCGGGTGGCCCATGGCAATCGCGCCGCCGTTCACGTTCATCTTGTCGTGGCTGATGTCGAAGGCCTGGAGGTAACGCAGCACGACTGCGGCGAAGGCTTCGTTGAGTTCGAAGAGGTCGATATCGGCAATCGACATGCCGGTTTTCGCCAGCAGCTTTTCGGTCACGTCAACCGGACCGGTCAGCATCAGGGCCGGGTCGGAGCCGATATTGGCGAAGGAGCGGATGCGGGCGCGGGGTTTCAGGCCCATGCTTTCGCCACCAGCCCTGGAGCCGACCAGGACGGCGGCGGCGCCATCAACGATGCCGGAGGAGTTGCCCGCATGGTGGACGTAGTTGATGCGCTCCACTTCCGGGTGGGCCATGATGCCGACGGCCTCAAACCCGCCCATTTCACCCGGCATCTGGAAGGATGCGTTGAGCGAGGCAAGCGCCTGCATGTCCGTGCCGGGACGCATATGCTCGTCGCGGTCGAGAATGGTGATGCCGTTCTGGTCTTTCACGGGGATAACGGAATTCTTGAAGTAGCCGTTTTCCCAGGCGTGGGCGGCACGCTTCTGGCTTTCGACGGCAAAGGCATCGACGTCATCACGGCTGAAACCGTATTTGGTGGCGATGAGATCGGCAGATACGCCCTGCGGCATGAAATAGGCCGGGAAGCTGACCGAGGGGTCCATGTACCAGGCACCGCCGGACATGCCCATACCGACGCGCGACATGCTTTCCACACCGCCTGCAATGACGATCTCGTCAGCGCCTGCCGCAACCTTTCCGGCTGCGAAATTGATGGCATCGAGACCCGAGGCGCAGAAGCGCGAGATTTGCATGCCCGGTGCCTTGGTGGAATAACCGGCCTCGAAGGCGGCACCCTTGGCAATGACGGCACCGGCATCCATGACCGGATCGACGCAGCCCATGATGATGTCATCGACGGTGGATGTGTCGAGCCCGTTGCGATCACGGATGGCTTCCAGCGTCTTGGCGGCCAGACGAACGGACGGCACTTCGTGCAGCGAACCATCCTTCTTGCCGCGTCCGCGCGGGGTGCGGACGTGGTCGTAAATGTATACGTCAGTCATTTCTCATCTCCCTATCGGCGCGTGCGCACCTGAATTCAGTGGCATAGACCTTGGGAAGAACCCCTCCCCAACCCTCCCCACGAGGGGGAGGGGGTCTCTGCTCAAAACGCCTCAGCAGCCAATTCCATCATCGTATCGGCACCAGCCTCAATGCGGATCTTGCGAACCGCCGTTTCCGGCAGAATACGCTCCATGAAGAACTTGGCGGTGACGAGCTTGGTCTTGAGGTACTGCTCGTCAGACGCACTACCCGAAGACAGGGCAGCCTGCGCGGCCTTGGCCATGCGCGCCTGCATATAGCCCAGCACGACCAAACCGAAGAGGTGCATGTAATCGGTCGAACCGGCACCGGCATTATCTGGCTTTGCCATGGCATGCTGCATGAACCACATGGTGGCCGCCTGCAGGTCGTTCAAGCCCTTCTTGAGGCCCTTGGTGTAGAGGGTCAGGGCTTCATCTGCGCGGTTTTCCTCGCAGAAATCACCGATTTCCTTGAACAGCGCCATGACGGCGCGGCCGCCATTGAGGCCGAGCTTGCGGCCCACGAGGTCGAGCGCCTGAATGCCGTTGGCACCCTCGTAGATCATGGTGATGCGCGCATCGCGAACATACTGGCTCATGCCGTGTTCTTCGATATAGCCGTGACCGCCGAAGACCTGCTGCGCCATGACGGCGTGGTCGAAGCCCTTGTCGGTCAGCACGCCCTTGAGGATGGGGGTGACGAGTCCGAGAATATCGTCAGCTGCCTGACGCTCCTTCTCATCGGTTGCGCGGTGAGCGATGTCCGATTGCAGCGCGGTCCACAAGAGGAAGGCGCGGCTGGCTTCATTATAGGCCTTGATGGTCATCAGCGTGCGACGGATGTCAGGATGGACGATGATCGGATCGGCCTTTTTGTCCGGAGCCTTGGCGCCTGAGAGAGAGCGGCCCTGAATGCGCTCACGGGCATATTCCACCGCGTTCTGATAGGCGATTTCGCCAACCGACAGGCCCTGAAGACCAACGCCAAGGCGGGCTTCGTTCATCATCACGAACATGGCCGACAGGCCCTTGTTCTCCGCGCCGATGAGGTAGCCGGTCGCATCATCGTAATTCATGACGCAGGTGGCGTTGCCGTGAATGCCCATCTTGTGCTCAAGCGCACCGCAGACCACGCCGTTGCGCGCGCCGACCGAACCATCGTCATTGACGAGGAACTTCGGCACGATGAACAGCGAGATACCCTTGGTCCCCTCGGGCGCGCCTTCGATGCGGGCGAGAACCAGATGGATGATGTTGCTGGTCATGGAATGTTCGCCAGCCGATATGAAAATCTTCTGGCCAGAAATCTTGTAGGAACCATCGCCCTGCGGCACGGCCTTGGTGCGCAGCAGGCCAAGGTCGGTGCCACAATGGGGCTCGGTCAGGTTCATGGTGCCGGACCATGTGCCCTCGACCATCTTCGGCAGATAGGTCTGCTTCTGCTCGTCGGAGCCATGCGCCAGAACGGCAGCGATCGCGCCCTGCGTCAGACCAGGATACATCATCAGCGACAGGTTGGCCGATGACATATATTCGCCGATGGCGGCGTGAAGCGTATAGGGAAGCCCCTGCCCGCCATATTCCGGCGGCACGGCAAGGCCGGTCCAGCCGCCTTCGCAATAGGCATCGTAGGCCTGCTTGAAACCATCCGGCACAGAGACCGAGCCATCTTCGGCGCGCTTGCAACCCTGCTGGTCACCAGACAGGTTGAGCGGGAAAAGCTGTTCTTCCGCCAGCTTTGCGGCTTCGCCGGTAATCGCTTCGATCATATCGGGCGTAGCGTCTTCAAAACCGGGAAGATTGTTGTAGCGCTCGATACCGAGCACGTCGTTCAGAATGAAAAGCGTATCTTTAACAGGGGCCTTGTAAACAGGCATTACCGATGATCCTCCGCATCGCTCGCCGGAGATCGTCCGGCCTCAAGATAGGCCAACAATATTTGACGTGCGCGTAAACGTCAAATGGCTTTCAGAACAAAATTTCGTCAGGGAAGGCTGGGATGTTGGACGATAAACATTGCGGCTTCGTGAAAGCGGTGCGCAGTTTTTACACAACCGCATGGCGCAATCTTAACGCAAGCGATGCGCGCAGGGCTTAAATGAGTACGAAGCGGTGCTTCGATCCTCAAGAGAACTCGCAATTCAATGAAACCAGTGCATTGCCAGCCTTGCGCACAGCGATTACGTCAATCCAATAATTATAATTAGATATTTCTAAATCAATTTAATGGTGAAATTTCGCCATTTTGGCAAGTTTCGCACAAGCTAAATACTGAAGAAATCGTTAAACAAGGAACCTCTAATTAATAATTAATTAACCACACTTCGTCAATTGTTCCTCTTCAGGGGACTGCTTCGGGAATCGTGGGGGTCCTTTAATGAAATCGAAAAGACCTATGTTCGCCTCGACGGTGTCGACCAGAAGGGGGAACACCATCGGGCAAAGACGAAGCGGGCAGGACGATGAACGGATTGCGATCGAATTCCCAGCAGCATAGCGACAGATCGTCTCTGGATGCGCTCAATCGCACTATCGAAGGTCTGGAAGCCCGGATAGAGGATTTGCTGGGTGCAAAACCCACGCGCCCTACATATGACAAAGCCCCTGCCCGGACCGAGACCGAGCGCAATGCCAATGCTGCACGTCCCGCATCCAAGCCACGCTTCGACCCCGTCAATGAAATCCGCCAGCGCCAGCAGGCCCTCGACGCCCGCTGGGAACGCCAGCAGACGGAAGCGCCGCGTGGCACCGACCTTTCCGCGGAACGGGAGCTTGACCGCCGCTACAGCGAGCGCGAATACCGTGCCTCCACCGCCATTCCCCCAGCCCGGCCACGCCCGACGGCCCGTTACGAGCGCAGTGCGCCGCCTGCCCCTACCCCAGTAGCGCCCAATCAGGGTGATGCGGCGTTGCGCGAAGTGGCTGAAGCGCTGGTCAGCCTGCGTCAGGAACTGAAGCACGAGATTTCCGAGGGCGTTGCCCGCGAAATGCAGGGCGTGCGGTCCGAACTGCGCAACATCCGCACCTTTGCCGAAACCCAGGATTTCGCCGAGGACATCCGCGAGGATGTCGCCCGGCTGGCCGCCAGCATCGACCGCATGGGCGAGACGACCTCGCCTGATGTCGAGGCTCTGCGCAGCGAATTCGAAGAGCTTCGCAGCCTGATGGATCAGGTTGCTCGCGAAGACAGCCTGCACCGCATGGAACGCCGCTTCAACAGCGTGGACGACCGGTTGAGCGGCTTCGACACCGTTCCGCTTCAGGATGAAATCGTGGCGCTGGCCTACCGGCTGGATGACATCAAGAGCCAGCTGGGTTCGATGAGCGGCAGCAATGCCACCGTGCGTGCGCTGGAAGAAAAGCTTCTGACCATTGCCAGTGCCGTAGAACATATCGGCAAGCATGTTCAGCCTAACGATCAGGCCTATAGCGAGCATTTCTCCGGTCTGGACCAGCGTCTGGACGAAATCAGCCGGGCGATTGCTGCTGCCGGAAACCGCACGGCACCCTCCGTCGATCCGGCCCTTGCCGAGCGTCTGGAAAACCGCTTGCAGGCGCTCTCTTCGCAGATGGACGTGCTGAACGACCTTGCGAGCGCAAAGGACAAGCCCTCCGAAGCCCTTGGTCTTCGTCTCGATGCACTGACCAGCCGCATTGAGGAACTGTCTGCCGAGCGCAACGTGGCGCAACTGGGCGAACGGCTGGATCAGCTTTCGCTGTTGCTGGAGCGTTCGCAGCGCCCGTCCAGCCAGCCTGAACTGACACGCTTTCTGACCGATATCTCACGCAAGATCGACGAGTTGGGCAGTGGTGCGGTCAATGACAAGCTGGCCGAGCGTCTGGAAAAAATCGCCCGCCGCATCGAGCAGATCGAGACGCAGCCTGCATCTGTCAAAAACCCATCCTATGACACCGCCTTCAAGCGGCTGGAAGACCGGCTGAGCGACATTGCCGCCAAGCTGGACGAGACGCAGGCACCAGTGTCACCTGTGGTTTCCGGCATGTCGCCGGAGCTCAACGACCGCATGTCCGCGATCGAAGAGTATATGGCGTCGAGCGACGAGTATATTATCGAAGCGGCACGACAGGCGGCGGAAGCCGTGCTGGAAGCCCATACGCGCAACAATCTGGCGCGAACGGCCACCAACGGCGATATCGCCATTCTGACGGAGCTGGCCAACGACCTGCGCAAGCTGGAAGGTTTGAGCCGCAACACCGAAGAGCGCACCCACCGCACCTTCGAGGCGCTTCATGAAACGCTGGTGCAGATTGCCGGTCGTCTCGACAATCTGGACAGCCGTGGCAGCGCGCGCCCCGCAGCAGCGGCACCGGCAGATGCCGACCGTGACTGGGCCGACTATGACGGCAATGCACGCATGCCTGCCGCCACCTTCCCCGAAGAGAGCCTGATCGCGCAGAACGAACATGAGGCTGGCGTCGATACCGACACGCTTACGCCGCCAGAAGCGCAAAAGCCTGCCGTGCAGGAAAAGCGCGGGCTTCTGGCCGGTCTGACGCGCCGTTTCAAATCCAGCGCGGCAAAGGCTGAAGATGCACCGCAGGAGCAGGTTTCGGCCCGCACCCAGATCGACCCGGCACCTGCGCTCGACCCTGTCGATGTGCTGCAGGCCGACATCGAAACAGAACTGCTGGAGCCCGGTTCCGGCGCGCCCGACATCAAGAAAATTCTGGAACGCGTGCGCGCCAGCCAGACGGCAGCGGCTCGCGCCGGTACGGGCGAGAGCGACAACCGCGCCGACTTCATTGCCGCCGCCCGCCGTGCAGCGCAGGCCGCAGCGCAGGAAAGCGTACCGGACAGAAGCATCACTTCGCGCCCATCGCGCAGCAAGGGTGTCGAGCAGAAGGAAGGTTCAGCGCTTTCCCGCTACCGCCGCCCGCTGCTTCTGGGCATCGGCGCCATTCTTCTGGCGATGATGGCCATGCCTGCGATCAAGTCGTTCGTCGGCGGCGAAACCACGCCTCCTGCTGCAACGACTGAACCGAAGGCCAGCAGCGACATGTCGACGCTGCCGGTTCTGCCCACGCAGGCAAAGCCGGTCGCGCCAGCGGCAGCCGTCACCGTGCCAGCCTCCGTCACGCCAGCCGTGACCGAGCCCTCCACCGAAGCGATGGACGAAAGTGCGCGCGCCGCAGGCGAGCGCATGCAGGCCGATGCCGACCGGGTCGCGCCTGACATCGACACGAGGCAGGTTGGCGGGGCACCCATGCCCGAGGAAACGCCAGCGGTAGAAGCTCCCGCGCCATCCGCCGGGACCGATATTGCCGATCTGCGACCTGCCGCACAGGCAACCGAGGCACAGCCACAAGCCCAGCAGCAGCCGTTGCAGCTGGAAGAGATCATTGCCGTTCCCGCAGGGATCACGCCGCCATCACTGGCGGATGCTGCGGTCAAGGGTGACAGGCAGGCCCTGTTTGAAATCGGCGCGCGCTTTACCGATGGTCGCGGCGTTGCTGCCGACCGCACCGAGGCCGCCAAGTGGTACAAGCTGGCCGCAGACCGTGGTCTGGCACCGGCCGAATACCGCCTTGGCAACATGTATGAGAAGGCCAACGGCGTAGAGCGCAACCTTTCCGAAGCAAAGCGCTACTACCAGATGGCGGCTGACCAGGGTAATGCCGGGGCCATGCATAATCTGGCCGTGCTTCTGGCTTCCGATGCTGCCGGTGCTCCTGATTTCAAGGCTGCCGGTGATTGGTTCATCAAGGCATCCAACCTTGGCGTCCGTGACAGCCAGTTCAACCTTGCCATTCTCTATGCCCGCGGCAGCGGCGTGCCCCAAAGCCTAGAAGAATCCTACAAGTGGTTCGCGATTGCCGCTCGTGATGGCGATGCCGATGCCGGTCAGAAGCGCGACGATGTTGCCAAGGCCATGCGGCCTGAACAACTGGCCAGCGCCAAGGCCAAGGTGGATGCATGGCAGGTGACGCCGCTCAACGACGAAGCGAACTCGGTCAACCCGCCGGCCGAATGGACCGGCGGCGAAGAGGTCAAGACATCGTCCGTCGATATGCAGAAGGCGATCCGCAACATTCAGGCCATTCTCAACAATAATGGCTTCAAAGCGGGCGAGCCGGACGGCAAGCTGGGCCGCGCGACGGTGGCGGCTATCAAGAACTTCCAGAAGTCCGTGGGCCAGACGCCGGATGGCCGCATTACCGACGAGCTGGTCACAGCGTTGCTGGCGCGCAACAAGTAATTTCAGCCGGACCCGATCTTTCCTAATTATCAACGTATTTGCCGTTGAATAATTTACAGTCATGCCCACCACGGGCATGACCGATGTCAGGTCGGAGGGCCAAGGCCTTCGCCTCTCAGACATAGACCGCCCAACCGCCGCAAGCCCTGCCTTGACGGCGCTTTGCCTTTTCTACACGGAACCATGCCAGAGGTCCTGATGTGACTGTCTATCTGCCCATTGCGGAACTTTCGGTGAATATCTTCATCATTCTCGGCATGGGCGCGGCTGTGGGATTTCTGTCCGGCATGTTTGGCGTCGGCGGCGGGTTTCTGATCACGCCGCTGCTGATTTTCTACAACATTCCCCCTGTCGTTGCCGTGGCAACTGGCGCAAACCAGGTCGTCGCCTCCTCCGTCTCGGGTTCGATCACCCATTTCCGGCGCGGCACGCTGGATGTGAAGCTGGGATCGGTGCTGCTGATCGGCGGCCTGTGCGGGGCGACGCTTGGCGTGTGGCTGTTTACGCTTTTGCGCAGCGTGGGCCAGCTCGACCTCATCATTTCGCTGCTCTACGTCATCCTGCTTTCCACCGTGGGCGCACTGATGCTCAAGGAAAGCATCTCGGCCATTCGCCGCACGGCGCGCAATGAAACGGTGACCCTGCGCCGCCCCGGCCACCACAACTGGGTGCACCGCCTGCCGCTGAAAATGCGGTTCAAGAAATCGAAGCTCTATCTCAGCGTCATTCCCATCATCGTTCTGGGTTTCGGCATCGGCGTTTTGACCTCCATCATGGGTGTGGGCGGCGGCTTCATTATGGTGCCCGCCATGATCTATCTCTTGCGCATTCCCACCAATGTCGTTGTCGGCACCTCGCTGTTCCAGATCATTTTCGTTACCGCCTACACCACCATCGTGCAGGCAGCGACGAACTATTCCGTCGATATCGTGCTGGCCTTCATTCTGATGCTGGCGGGCGTGATCGGCGCGCAATATGGCGTGCGCGTGGGGCAGAAGCTGCGCGGCGAACAGTTGCGCGCTTTGCTGGCGCTGCTGGTTCTGGCCGTCGGCATCCGTCTTGCCATCGGGTTGGTGGTGCGACCGGAAGACCTGTTTTCGGTGGCTGTCGGAGGGCTGGGCTATTGATCCGTGCCGCCCTCATCGCTGCCATCTTCGGCCTGTGCTGTAGCGCCGCCCAGGCGCAAACGCCACCGCTTGCGATTTTGCCGGATGCGCGCGGGCAGACCCGCACCTTGCAGGAAAACATCGAGATCGGCGCATCAACCACAGAAATCTCCATCGCGTCGGATTTTCGCGGCGCTGATTTCACCATGTTCGGCGCGCTGAACAATGCCGACCAGTTGCTGCTGGCCATCGGCCAATACGACATCGTGGTCACGCTGGAGGGCCCGAACGATTACTCCACCGTGCGCAAGAAAAGCCGGGTAGCGGGTATCTGGATCAACACCAGTGCGATTACCTTCGCGCCGCTGCCGGAATCCTATTCCATGGCCAGCACGCGCAGCATCGACACCATCGCGACAGCGGGCACGCTGAAAGCCATGGGCCTTGGCGTGGACCACCTGCCGCTGCGCAGCGCCGTCTTCTCCGGCGTGCCTGATAATGTCTACGACTTCCAGGATGCCTATCGCCGCCTGAAACTGTCGAGCGGCATCTACCGCAACGACACGACGGGTGTTCGTCTGGAGCGCACCGGCCTGTTCTGGGCCACCCTGCGCCTGCCCGCCAACGTGCCCAACGGCGTCCACACGGCCCGCGCCTATCTGTTCAAGAGCGGCCTGCCGATTGCACAAAAGGAATTGCGGCTGCGCGTTGTGAAAACGGGCATGGAGCAGGCGATAACGGATGCGGCACACCAGACGCCGGTGGTTTATGGCTTTTTGTGTGTGTTGCTGGCGGTGGTGACGGGCTGGGGTGCTAGTATTTTGTTCCGGCGGGATTAGGCCTGAGGGGCAACCTCACCCACCGCCCTCATGCTGAGGTGCTTTGGCCGAAGGACAAAGCCTCGAAGCATCCGCCGCGCACTCCTGCCTTGAGCCCGCAACCCTCGCCCTTCGAGGCTCCTGCGGGGCACCTCTCCTTCGACAAGCTCAGGATGAGGGATGAGGGTTGCTCTGTTGTGCCCTTTGTGTGGCACCTCCTTCGGCTCTCATGGTGGTGAGGGTTGCGGCCTGCGGCCTGCATCATCGCCAAGCATTCCTACATGGTCGCATTCAGCGTCGGTCCGGTATTGGAGAGGGCAACCTCACCCACTGCCCTCATGCTGAGGTGCTTTGGCCGA
>NZ_JARVRE010000015.1:0-17397 GCF_030209855.1 Agrobacterium sp. lyk4-40-TYG-31 | reverse complement strand
TTTTGGCCAGACGCGTAATCAATTTGAGCAAGAGACGTAATAGCCTGCTCTTGAAGCGATGTGAACTTAGGACACCTAGATGAGCACTGTCCTCATCTGGACCAAGGATTGATTGCTTTCAGGCCAGCGGCCTCAAAAGGGCTCACGTCGCGAGTTGAGATCGCGAGATCGTTTGCCGCCGCTGTGGCCGCAATATGGCCATCCGCGAAGCCGATTGCTTTTCCAGACGCTCGGGCGCGAGCCATCAGCTCGGAATAAAACTGACAAGTGGTCAGACCGAAGGACAGGATGCGAGCGGAAAAGAGTGGCAGCACTTCTCCTGCTGACATTGATCTCGCGGGATGTAGATGCCGGTTTTCCGATTGGCACCGACGCTTTTGTCCTGCGAGATGGCGTCATCGAAAACGCGGTCACTAAAACCGATCTGAGTCTTGAGTTTGGTGGAAACCGAGGACTGCGAAGAGACTATAATCTTGAGCGCCCATGCCCCGCAAAGCCACATGATCCGCTCTATGCTCGGCCGAAACACCGTCAAACGTTTAGTGCGCGAGGTCGAACTCTCTCTCAACGTGCTTTATGGTTTTTCTACATTGATGACGGCAGAGCCTCCAGAAAAGCGCGCAATGTAATACGCGTCATGAACCGGTTTCGCTTCCACGCGTTTGATCCGTTCGCGTTACGCCTTTCAGGATCATCAATGACAGATACTCACGTCCCGCAACAGTTTGTGCTGCTCGATGGAGTACGGGGGCTGGCGGCGGTTGCGATTGTGCATCGGCATGCTGAAGTCTTTTTTGGCAGACCGGAAGCATCGAGCTATCTGGCTGTGGACTTGTTCTTTGCGCTCAGCGGTTTCGTGTTGGCTCACGCCTACGGCGAGCGGCTTGCGAGCGGACAAATGAAGCCGCTAAACTTCATGAAGGCGCGGTTCTTAAGGCTGTATCCGCTTTATGGTTTGGCGCTGCTGCTGATGACAACCTTCTTCGTCTGTCTGTATTTCCTCGATCTACCAACTCCCATTGATGATCTTCACCGGAAGATACAGCCTGCAGAACTGGGTTTTGCCTTGGTGACGGGGCTGCTGTTTTTACCGGCTCCCTTTACGCTGACGCTCAATGGTGCGCTGTTTCTGGTCAGCCCCGCTTGGTCGCTGTTCAATGAACTGGTGGTCAACATCGCCTATGCTCTCAAGGGCGCTCGCGCGCAGGTGAAGACAATTGGCGTCATTTTAGCCTTGAGCGCTTGTGTCCTTATCATCGCAACCATCCATTCTGGGAAGCTTCATCTCGGTTTTCGATGGCACGAGATGTATGCAGGCATGGGTAGAGTATTTATTTCGTTCTTCGCCGGTGTGCTCATTTATCGCTTTCGCTGTCAAACAATCAAAACCCGTCCTGCGCTGGCCGTGCTGTGCCTGTCAGTCGTTGCTTTGGTGCTGTTTCTGCCCATCACCGACGAAATTCGCCCGATATTCGACCTCGTCATCGTGCTGATTGTCTGGCCAATCCTCTTAAGTGTGGCGTCCGCAATCGAGGCGGGCGGCTGGCTTGATCGGGTTTCGAGCTTTCTGGGAACAGCGTCTTACGCCGTCTACGTGCTGCACATCCCACTGCTTGCGTGGACGGTATTTCTCGTGCCCCGTCCCGGTGACGCAGGCTGGGCAATCCCGGCTGGCCTGACCTTTATAGTGGCAACGGTCTTTATCTCATATGCTTTGACCGTATACTTCGATCAACCCCTCCAAATACGAATGAAAAAGCGCCTGAAAACCAGCTCCGTGAGCAACGTTCTTCAAGCGCCTTAAGTTTTAAGCAGTTTACCGATTACGCCGCGCCAGCAGGGTCACCTATCGGCAAAAGCGCAGGATCAAGCGTAGGATCGTTTGGATTTTTGCTATCGCCCGGGTCTTGAACGGGAGGCGTCAGCGGCTTCTCTTGAACACGGTCCGGAACTCCCGGCGTCGATGTCGGGCCTCGTGGTGAGGATGCCGGGTCTGTCGGGAAACTATCATTGTTAGGCATGGTTCCACTCCTCGTTGGGGTCATGCATAAATAACCCGCGCAAGTCACAGGGGTTCCCGAGATTATGCGAACCACGCGAGACGCCGCGTTGCCGGGGAGCGAAATACGGGCCGCTTTTACGAAGGCAGAAGCCGGAAATCCGCACCTTCCGGCAAGAGTTGCCCGCCATCGACGGCGATTGTCGTGCCGGTTATGTAGCTGGCATCATCTGACACCAGAAAGAGGAAGGCGTTGGCGACGTCTTTTGGTGCGCCGAGGCGGCCAAGCGGGATGGAAACTTTCATATTTTCGATAGAGGCAGGGCTTCTATGCAGTTGGACGGCTTCTACCAACTTGTACTCTGATCGGTGAATAGCGAGGACAACTTGCCCTTCTTCACAATGTTATTAAGGTTTTTCTGATGAACTACGCGAATGACAAAGTCTCCCAGATCAAAGCCGCTCCTTCGTGAGACCGAAGCCCCGATCCGCTCGAGGCCGCGCCGCAAGCGTAATGCGGCTCAGCCGCAGCTGCTTTTCGATCCTATGCCCGACCGCGTTGAGCCGACACTCGCGCAATTGAAGGCAAAGCCGCCGCAAGGGCCCGAATGGTCCTGGGAGGTAAAATGGGATGGATACCGCCTTGCCGTTCATATCGAACCGCAGGGTGTGCGAATTCTGACCCGCGGTGGCCATGACTGGACACACCGGTTTCCAGCCATTGAACAAGCGGCACGCGCGCTTGGTCCGGCGACGATGATCATCGATGGCGAGGCCGTCATACTCGACGCGGAAGGTCGCTCGGATTTCGGGCTGCTGCAGCAATCGCTTGGTGCCGCGGGCAATCGGGCCTCGAATGCCATCCTCTACGCGTTTGATCTTCTTTACCTCGATGGGCATGATCTGCGCGGTATCGAATACCGATCGCGTCGGCATCTGCTAGAGGACACCCTGAAGGACCAGAACGCCGCCATCCGGCTCTCGGAAACGATCGACGCTGATCCTGTCGCACTCCTCGAGCACGCGCGCAGCCTTGGTCTCGAAGGCATCGTCGGCAAGCATGTCGATCAGCCCTACCGTTCAGGACGAACCGGGGACTGGGTGAAACTCAAATGCGTCCAGAGTGAAGCGTTTTTCATAGCCGGCTATGAGACCTCAACGGCATCATCTGGTGGCATCGCATCCCTGGCGCTTGCCGCATATAGCGGTGGCGAAATTATCTATGTCGGCAACGTCGGCACGGGTTTCAAAGAGGCTGAGGCCCTCAAGCTTCGAAAGATGCTCGACAAGCTCCAATGGAAACAGAAACGGCCGCCACTGGATGGCGTCGAAAACAACAATATCGTCTGGGTTCACCCGACCCTGATCACAGAGATCGAGTTCAGGGCGTGGACAGCCGATGGAAAGCTGCGTCATGCGGCATATAAGGGCCTGCGAGAGCGGCAAGACAATGCTGACGTGTTCAATTTTGCTTAAACCCACCCGCCCGGCTCGGGCTGTACTTCCCAGAGGCTGGAGCCGGTCAAGACTTCGCCGATATCGCGCTCAGTTCTTCAAGATCGAGATCGTGCTCGAGTTCCCGGAGCGATTCATCATCGATCTGTCCGGCACGGTGGAGCCTGATGAGCTCCCGCCTGCCCGCAGCAACCGCTTCCAAAACGACGTCGAAATGGGCATGAAGCAGCGGCGAATAATGTTCCGTGCGCTTGGCATATCTGACGGCCGCCGCCAAACGATGCTCGTATCTCTCCAACAGTTGTGGATGGATGAGTTCACCATCGCCATCATAAGCAAGATCTTGCACCGTTTTTAGTTGTACCTCCGCCATAGCGGCTTCTGCCTGGCTCATCGTCAGCGGTGCGCTCTCTGGTTCGATGTCGCCTAGACCCGCCCAGGCGACAACCCGCCCAAGGGTTGTTCCCTGTAAAAGAACCGTTCCCACGATAACGGCGAATGACATTACGAGGATGAAGTCGCGGCCCGGAAAGTCGCCCGGTAAGCTCAAAGCGAGCGCCAGCGTCACGACGCCTCGCATGCCTGCCCAACCCAGGACTGTTACTCCACCCGCCCCAATCGGCACCGTACGTGCTCGTCCGGTTGAGTGGAATAGTCTGATGACGATGTCGGCTCCCAAAATCCAGGCAAACCTTGCCGCCACTAGCGTCACGAGGATCACGGCGGCCGGCAGAGCCATAGATTCGACAAGCGCGCCGAATCCGCCTCCTCGTTCCACCACATCACGAAGCGATAGCCCGATGAGGATGAAGACTGCAGCCTCCATTAAGAAGACGAGAACATTCCAAAAGGAAGTGCCGCGCATTCGCGTCGCCGCCGACAATACTGTGTGTTGGTGCCAAGATGCTATCAGCCCTGCAGTCACGGTGGCGATGACGCCCGAAACATGTACCTGCTCAGCCACAAGATAGGATACCCAGGACATGATCGCCGTTGCCGAGATCATGAGGTACTCGTCACCCAATCGGCGGACGAGCTTCACCCATGCAAAAGCAACGACCCCACCCACCGCAGCGCCGCCGATAGCCAGAACGAAGAAGGCACCGAGAGCGTCTGTCGTGCTGAACGTACCGCCCGCCGCAGCTGCGACGGCAAATCGGAACAGCACCAATCCACTGGCGTCATTCAGTAGACTTTCGCCCTCAAGAAGTATCTGAAGTCGCCTTGGCAGATTTACACGCTCCAGCACTGCCCGCGCCGAAACCGCGTCGGGAGGCGAAACGATGGCCCCAAGCGCTGCACAGGCCGCCCATGGCAGTGATGGCATCAAGAGATGGACGACAATCGCGACAATCACTGTCGTAAACAGCACCGCGCCAATGGCAAGCGACGCTATTCCGAAGACGTGCCGTTTCAACCGGTCCACGGCAATCGACCATGCCCCGTCTAGCAAAAGCGGCGGCAGAAAGATCACCAGAACCAGTTCGGGATTGACAGAAATCGTGGGCAGTCCTGGCACGAATGCCAACATCGCGCCGCCTGCAAGAAGTGCGACGGATGGCGGCAGACCCAAGCGCTGCGCAAGATAGTGCAGAACAATGATCGCCAGCAGCATCGCAATCACCAGTTCAAAGAGATGCGTCCCGTCCATATGCTTCCCCATCGGCAGACTGGAACCGCATCAAATGACGAGTTCCGAAGAAAACGCAACGCTCGTTTCAAACCAACACTCGAGCGATGGCGAAGTCACTAATAACAGAGGGCTGCGCGATCTGAGGCTGAAAGCAATTTGAGATGACGCTAGTCCCTCGCAAGATCGCTTCCAGTGGAGAAGCCGTTTAACTTTACGCCACCTGTCGCTGCAAAAAAGGCGACGAGCCAAATCATGTTTGATAACCACGCTGTGAAAGGTAGCTTGGCTAAAGGGAACTGACAATGAACCAACTTAATCGAGGGATGCTTGTGTCAGCATTGATCTGGCTATCGTTATCCGCACCAGGCCTCGCTGACGACAAGTCGCTCAACGAGTTCATGATTGATCAAGGTTGCGCGCTTGGCCCTTCAACAATGTCGGCTGCAATCGCTGCCAAGATCGATCCGTCCACGATCACAAAGCTCATCGCAGATGCTCTGGCAGACAGCAAGACGGCGAAGACTGGAGAATGGTTGGTTCTTTCCAAAGACAAGTGCGAAATTAGACCGCCGCGCATCCACAGCGAAATAGCAATCGACGATCCAGAGGTTTCACAGCACCTCCGTGGTCGATGCCTTCATAAAGGACGGATTTCCTGGCTGTTTCCTTGACGCTTCGTCGTTGCGACATAAGTTGCGGATGTCTCGAGGGTGGAGCGCCGATAAGGCAACTCAGGAATATCTTCGCTTTTTTAGCTCGGGCTTGATCACTGGCGATCTGGCGTTCTTCTCCCCTGATCCGCTCCAAACTCCGCCAGGGGTGATGGTATTGCGCGGCGCGTGCGCGAGTGCGGGGCAGATTGAGAACGTGCGGAAAAGCCATGAGCTTCTGATAGGAAATTTCGACGCTCTGATCCGGGCAGACGCTGCAGGCGAAGCAACCTGTGAGAGCTCTGGGGTACCAAGTTGGAAGTTTCCTGAAGTGTCGCAGCGCATTCTCGGTAGGAAAGCACCAAATGCGTGGATGGGGTACGAAATCACGTTTATTGCCATGGGCGCGGGCTGGTACGAGGGACAGTCTGCAACGCAGAAGGGTCGTCCTCGCCCTCCCCTATGCCGCTATGCAACAGATTGATGATCCTCGAGCCCAGTTCATTTCCATTTTTGGATCCCTTTCGGGAGTTGATGTATCGCCCAACATATGCTGACCGAGCAGCTTCGCGACCTCGAGCGCAACGGCATCGTCATTCGCAACGCCTACTTCGAGATACCGCCAAGGGTCGAATATGTGCTTTCGCAGGCCGGCTTCGACCTCATTCCGACTTTTGCGACCTTGCGGGTGTCATCCGGCTGACCCCTTGGGGACGCGGAAGGGTGACCCCATATGCTAGGCAGGATGATCCGGAAGTGTATCAATTTTGCTGCCCCGACGGGGTCATCCTTCGGTGCTTATGGCGGGGTCAAATGGCTCGCCGCAACACAACAAGCAAAAGCCACGGTAAGTTTGGCAAGCACCAGAGCCGGTCCGCCGAGAAGGTGAGGGAAGACGGCCAGCCCATTACTGTTTGCTTGAACATGCGCATGATAAAAAACATGGCCTGCTGAGAGATTAGTCGTGATAGATGCGTTCGAACTCAACATCATGAGCAGATCAGGAAGAGAGCATGGATGGAAGGATCTGTCGTTAGGGTCACGTTGTCTTTGATTGGCCCAGGAATTCTTACTGTCTTCGCAGCGGCTTTTTCTGCCGCGTGGCTGATCGATCGCAAAAGGCATTACTTATTATTGCTTTCTGGGTCGTGTCTTCTGTTTGCCTTGGGAGTGGTGGCGCAGGTCATGTACTGGCCGCGTGACACTGGATTAAACGCCATGGTCTCCGGCGCGTTCTACACGTGCGCAGTGGTGTCGGCCGCCCAGGGCATACTCTTGCGCTCTTCTCAAAGCATCAGCGGCAGATTCGCCTTGTCAGTTACGCTGTCTATCATGGCGCTGCTATGGTACTTTTTCTATGTCGATCGTAGCCTGATTGCTCGCATTTACATCCAGAATTTTGGATATGGCGCGATATTGATTTTCACAGCAGGGAAACTGTTGCGTAGTCGAATGGCTCGGCCGGTAGACAATGTTCTATTCTGGACCCTGCTACTTTTTGGTGCTCACTTTTTTCCCCGAACGATGTTTACGATCGGTTTTTCCGAGCCGATCAGCCCATCCGCATTCGCCGACACGGTGTTTTGGCAGGCATTGCAATTATCGCTCGCCGTGCTGGGTGCCGCACTCGCTTTGGCCATTCTTTCCGCAGCCATGGTTGATATAATCGGCGATTTGAGAAATGAGCGCGATCGAGATCATCTGACAAAACTTCTCAATCGGCGTGGCTTCGAGGCAGCCATAAGTGCCATACCGCCCAGAACAACCTCCCACGCGCTCATCCTCTGTGACGTTGACTGGTTCAAATCAGTCAACGATGAGTACGGTCACGACACGGGAGATGCTGTGCTGAAACGAATTGCTTCTGTGCTCCAGAAAACAGCCCGCAAGCACGATATAGTGGGTCGATTGGGCGGCGAGGAATTCGCTGTCTATTTAACCGACGCTACCGTTGTTGAGGCACACGATTGTGCCGAACGTTTTAGGAAGGCGATCCGATCTGCCGACTTCTCGGACATGCTTGGCTCTAGGCGCATAACCGTCAGTTTCGGGGTAGCTGTTGGGTCGGGGGAATGGGTAAGGATGTACAAAACTGCAGATGCAAGGCTCTACGAAGCAAAGAAAAAGGGCCGAGACCAGACGGTCTCAGTTGACCACGCTTCTTCGCACATTTTGGGCGCAGAGCAATAATCGCCATCCAGCAAATTCATCAAAAAGCCGCAGCCTCGATTGCAACCGGCCAGCCATGGTGCTGCAGTACGCTCGAATGCCGTGGTTCAAAATGAGGGGGATCACGACAGAACTACCCACCTACATTATCTATACCGCCTTGAAGGGATGTGAACCCGCGACCTACTATTTGGATGTAGGCATGAAAGCGATCTTCCATGGTTTCAGGATATTTAGCTAGTTGCGTAATCCCTTATGGCGTCGTGGTCACCGCCTGCGCCCTCGAGCCGGCAAGCTCTTTCAGCCAATCCATTAAGACCTGGATGTGGACCCCGAAATCCCTCGCCGACTCTGATCCACCCTTGTGGATGACCGCTGCAACTTTCCCATCATCGTCGAGAATCGGTCCGCCGGACATCCCTTGGGCCAGTTTCTAAAAAACCTCGATTAGTTGAACTGAGCTTTTCACCGGAAGTGAATTCACGTACCCGGGGCGAACATTCAGTTTATCGCCCGGGCCAAACTTGGATAACCGGCTATCATTTCGTTGATCCGGGGCGTGGCGGCAGGCCTTTGGCAACACGGTCGGCGGAAAGCCTCTCCTCGTAGCCGGCTCGGCCGAACTCTTCGATAGGGATGCTCTGCAACTCGAAATTCAGGACGTTGAGATTTGCAGACGCATCCAGGATCACCTGCTCGGCCATGGTGATGGGCCGACCGGGCACTCTTGTTGCTGCAATCCATTGGGTCCTGTTTATGATGAACGCGGCAAAATCGGCCAGCTGTAGGCCCGGAACGTCGACCGAATTGCGGAAGCGGACCTCCGGGCCTTCGATGCCGTCGGCCCAGTTTGGTAAAGCCCGATTTCTTCCTGCTGGCAATATGCCTTCGTCGGCGTACAGGGGAAACGGTAGCTTGAAATTTTCAGGCGCTTGGTTCCTCAGGACGCGAAGACGTCGGCACACTTCCGAACACAAAAGGAGCAGGCCGAAGTGCGAAAGATCCGCGGTATCCCAGTCACCTGACCGGAAAGGGCGACCGGTAACCGGATGATCAGCGCGGGTGAATTCCGACACACTCTGATGAACGATGGGTAGGTCAAATGCCCTGATCAATCGGGACATGAGGCCGATGATCTTCGCCCGCTCATCCACTGCCACCGTCTTCCAAAGGCCTTTTCCGCTGTAGATTTCTGTGAAATGAAGCTCATCCACCCTGAACTCGCCACGGATGCCGTTCAGAAAGATCTCCATACCTTCCTGAACTTTCTCCGCCACCGGCGACGGTACGATGACGGCAGTCCACGCCTTTCTCGAGGAGGGAAGGAAATCCGAACCCGATTGCGCTCCGGGATTACCCGAGTCATCGAAGTAGATCGCACCTGTCAGAATTCGTGTTGCAGTCATGAGGTCCCTTAGCCGTCGCCATGTCGAAGCCGCGTGAGTACCCGAGCGGAGCTGAACAAAATTCGTTTCGGGTGCCGCAATGTTTTCGACGGTTAAATATCGTTCTGATAGATAGAGTCGAGACAGTGAGTTCTAAATGGAAGCCGGCCAGAAAATCTTCGAAGACATTCTTGAGGCGCATATCAGCTCGAACATCGAGAGCTCGATACTGCCGACTGAAACGACTATCTGCAGAAGGCTACTGGATCGGCGCGCAGAACTTGGCGATGCCTGCAAAGATCTATGGGTCAAGAGTGAGCAGAGCCAGTTTCACCTCTCAGTCTTCATCGACGGCCTTCTCGGAATAGCTGCCGAGTGGAATCCTCAAAAGATGGCCGAGGCCCGCATGCAGCGAGACCGGCTTGACCAAGTGAATGATAGGATCAGCGAGATTGCGTTCGAACTTGCGGAGCTTTTGCGCGAGCGCTCCACTCTTCATGACCATTCCGGGTTTTCGAGTGACACCTATTACCATGTCGTCGATGTGATCAACGAAGCCGCTCAGACGAATTACCGCTTCAACTCCTTCGTGCAGGAACCGCTCGCGCAGATACGGGGTCAGTTTGATTTTAAATACTGGCCAACGCTCCCCGATATTGCCGCAACAATTGCCGTCGATGCTGCCGAAGCGCGGGCTACCGCCCACAACGCCATGACTGCTGCTGGAACCGCGTCTTCACGTCCCTCGCTGACGGATTTCTTCAGGGCCTGGCTCGAACTCATCGAAGACAACGTAGACGAACGTCTTTTGCCCTGCGGGTTCAAACTAACCGACGCGTCGCTTGCTTCTCTTGGGAACTGCGCGTTGGATCTGGGACCGGACAAAGCTGTCGGCGCGGACTATGTGAAGCGCCTGCGCCAAAGAGTTCGCAACAACGAAAAACGATAGATACAACCCGCCGCTATACGGATAGGTCCGCCAGATAGAAACTTGACGGGCGGCTCTCATGTTTTCGGCCAACTATGGAGACCTGCGAGGCACGCAGCTTATTGAGGATCGCGAGAGCTACGTCAGGACTGCCGCTCAACCCCTTCCTATCGTGATCGAGATGAAGAGCGGCTTGATCCGTTTCTGCGATCTCTTCGCCCTGTTGCAATCTCTTGATGGCCGCGTCGAGTGCCTTTTGAACGAAGTGCCGACGACTTTCACCGGGCTTATGAGCTTGCCAGGGCCAGAACACCTTCCCCGTTGTCGCCTCTTCTATCAATCGTATTTGAGGTCGCGGATCGCTCTAAAGTGCGATGCCGGTCCGCTCTTCAATTTGCTTTTTGATAAATCCCTTAGCGAGATCCCGCAGCAGGTCGAGCGTGAAGCCTCTTGCAGATAGCGCGCCCTCCTTCGTCTTTTTCCATATTTCCGGATCTCTGACGGTCTCCAAGAAGTCATGCCCTAACCAAGTCAGCCGCGTCGGCAGTATACGATCAAACGCATATTCATCGTCGGGTACGGCATCACCTTCTATCAGCCTAGCTTCGAGAAGCAATCGAAGGTGCTCAGCAACGACTTGCGACTCATGATCCCCAGCTTCGATTTCGATATCGCCGCCATAGCCCTGGTCGAATTTCTCGATCTGCAAAAGGAGATATCGCACCAAGTCCATGTCGCGCTTCACGGCAATCCTCCGAATGTTGTTGAGAAATGTGACGACTCAATTGATCGACAGCTGCAAGAAATACTACCTTAGATACATGATCAAAACACCGTTAGACAGGCGCGTTTCTGTTGTGCTCGAGGGCGAAGCCGTCGAACTTCGCCTCAGCGAATTGCGTGGGATGCCCTGTCTCGTGCTTCTCGGTGAGCCTGGGATCGGAAAATCGACGGCACTTGAGTACGAGGCAAGTCAGGAAGGTGGAGAGCACCTCCGATAGCGTTGTTTGGAAGCCGTTCGGGCATTCGTACGAATAGTCCTGGTCCCGCACGATCGGCTTTCGATCCTTTTCGTGAAACAGGCGACCGTGATCAATCCCGGGATCGTTCTTCGAACCAATGAGCTCCATTTTGCCGATATCGAGAGTGATGTAAGTTCCCATTGAAGATTACCCCTCGCCGCCCCGGCTCCGCTGTGATCATCAGTGATGATTGAAGTCAGAATTCGGCCATCTTGAACAGACGTCCAGCTTGTCCGCTATCGTCCAGTCGAAGAACTATCTCGTCATCTGCGAATGCAACGAGCTTACCCTTGGAATCGCGAGGCAGGTCAGACGCGATGACTGTCATAATATATTGAAGCTTTCGGTGGCTGACCTGCTCGCGGACAAGCTCGAGGAAGGCCAGCTTCTTTCGATCGTCGAGAGCTTCAAACATTCCGTCGTGATACACGAAATGAAAGAACGGAATGTCTTCGTAAACGCGCAGGAGCGCCAGGTCGAACAAGGCGCAGATCAGCTTCTTGTAGCTGGTACCCTCACCTTGGCTGGAGGCAACGCCCTTTTGCCCGGCAAGACCCAGGCTGATCTTGTAGTCAAGATTGTTGTTAGAGTTGATGTGAAAGAAGAAGATGCCTTCATGGCTGAGCACTTTTTGACAGTATTCGTTAAAAATCCTGGCGAAGCGTTCATAGATCACCGTCGGCTTTTCAAGCATAGCCTTGATCTCGTCAACGACCCGGCCACGATCACGCTCTGCCTCGCGGACCTGCCTCGCAGTTTCCGCCACAGCCTCAAGCTTTTTGCGTTGCTCGCCAAGATATACAAGCTGGGCCTTCTGTTGCGTCACGTCCTTCTGCAAAGCCTTGAACTTTTCGAAGGTGTCCGTCGAGCGAAGAACCTTCAGACGCTCGACTCGCCGAGCATCAAGCAACGTCTTTTGATCTTCGGCAGCCGATAGCGCGACCTCAAGCTCCTTGCGGCGCTTACGCAAGGCGGCATTTCGCTCTTGGGTGACCTTCTTCTTAAATTCCACGAGCTCGCCATACTGCTTTTTGAGCTGCGTCGGAAAATGAAGCTTTGCTTCATCGAAGATCGATTGAACTTCGCCCAGATCGAACTTGTCCTTATGGCTGAGAGAGCTGTCGATCTGGCCAATATCGTATCGTGCATCGTAGATCTGCTGATTGAGCGAGGCGATCTCGTCCTCAATGGTGTCGACGAGCTCGCGCATTATCCGACGTTCTTCATCGTCGAAGCGGAAGGCATCGAGCTGCCCCTCCAAATCCTCGACATGCTGATAGAGGACCCCGAGTTCCGCCGTCAGTTTGGGAAGGTCCTCTTCTTTGAACTGGACCTCAGACTGTTGTTCAGCCTGCTTTTCCTGGAGTTTCGCAATGCGTTCGTCCAGCTCGTATTTTCGGGTGATCGGATTCTGATTGAAGCCAAAAAGATGAGCAACAAACGGCTTCCAATGAAGATCACGCCCGGCCTGGAACTTCTGCAGCTGCAGTTCATCACTCCAGTCGCCCTGAGAGCGCAGGAAGTAGGTGATCGCCTTTCTGTAGTCGTAAGGTTGAAGCGCACGCAGATCGAGCCATGCGTCAAGAAGCTTGATCGCTTCATCGATCGGCAAATCTGGATGATCCCAGACGTCGTCGGCAGCGCCGTCAAAGTTTTGATCGGGATCTTCATGACGGGAAAGGGCGACGCGCGTGGGTGCAGCAACACTACGCCTGATCGTGGCATACCCACCACCATTCAAGGCGATCTCGAGGTAAAAAACAAAATCGGCGAAACGATCCCGATGTTTGTAGAGAAAGCTGTCCTGCGACCATCCCTTCAACATCAGGAAATCGATTAGCTGCAATAGCGTCGTCTTGCCGAGATTATGCGAATCTTTCTTTCGATCCTTGGGATGCTTGACCTCGCCGAGCACGATGTTCAGCCGATCTGCGTTAGCTCCATGATTGAACCCGATCGGTGAAAGAATATTAGGCAAGTTCGAGTAAAGGCGACTGATTTGCATTGTCAATCAGCCTTGTATTCGAGAGTGTCGTTCTTGATGTGGTACTCTGCCTTACCCAGCAAAAACAGCAGGTCGAGAGCGGCGAGGAACGAAAGTTCCCCATCCGCCCCAACCCGCCGGATGACAACACCGCGCAGCTTCTCGAACTCGCAAACACCGCGCTTTTGCAGCTCCTTTAGGACAAGCGAGAACACGCGCAGCAGCGAGGTATCGAGGTTCAGGTGCTTCTTAGGCGTCAGCATGGACGACATCTCTGTTTTCCTCCAGCTGCTTGATCCCGATATCGCAATTGAAATACATATAGTGCAGCAGGATCGAAATGAGGCGTCGCTTGCCCTTCAAAACGTCGCGTTTCTGCTGAATTTGCTCATACATGAACAGGAAGATGTCGTCGAACGCCCCGAACTGGGCGCGCTTTGCGATGATCTTTTGCTTCAGCTCGTCGGCGGCGTCGTGATACAGCGCTGCGAACTCGTCGTTCCTCGGATTTTGGAGGAATTGCGCCACTCGGTCGAAATGCGGCATGGATTGTGCAACGATTACTTGGCTATAATACTCGTCTGAAACCCCGTTGAGCTTGTTTTTCAACGGCATTTTCAACTTCTCAAAGTCGAATGCGCTTTCAAAGGCGCTTTGCCCGTCGTCCTTGGTGTAGGAATGGAGCGCGCCGATTACCTCAGCCAGGTCGTCTGGATTGAAGCGAAAGGGCGAAGGATCGAGCAGATTCGGCAGTGTTTCGCGAATATCAGGATAATCGTCGACAGCTAGATGAAGACGCTCGACACCAATAATGTGGGCGGATGTCACACCAAGCGCCTTGAGATCCTTCATATATTTCTCATCCGCGCCGCCCGTATATTTTCGGTTGGAGAAAACGAGGTAGTGATCGCAGATGCCCTCACCATTAAGGCGCTTGATCTTCCCGTGTTCCCTCGCGAGTAGCCCTGCGAAATCGGGATCGGAGCATGATTTGTTTGGCGCAGCGATATGCTTGGCCTGCAGGACGAAATGCCCAGACAGAGGTGAAGCCGTACTTGGAAAGGTGTTGGCGGTCCCGTGGAATTTTCCGTCTCGGCCGCCGTCCCGTCCACGTGCAAAAGGCGTTACACCTTCGCCGAGCCAACGCACGCAAATGCGGACGACGAGTCTTTCGAACTCGTCCTCATTTAGCTCGTGCAGTCTGTAATCGCGTGGCAACATAGGACCAGATTTGCAAACAAAAGTTGAATATAGCTCTAACGTTTTTGGACTATCCGAGCGCAATTGAGTTTGCAACGCTCTCGGTTACTTATTTGAAGGAATCCTGACATATCAAGAGGACTGCGCCACTACACCACTCCCCACGCGCGGAACCTCCCCCTTCCCGTCATCTCCCTGAGGCCGAGTTCCAACACGATCCGCCGGGCCGCCTGCGGCGTCACCTCGAGCGCCTTCGCCACCACCCCGGCCGACACCAACGGTTTCGCCATGACGAGCTCAACCAGCTCCGGCAGTTTTGACGACGTCCGCCGTCCTTCCAACTTTCGGTCCATCATCGTTTTCGCCAGCGTCAGCCTGCCATGTTCTTTCATGCCGATCTCGGCGGCCGCCAAAAATCCGTGGGCGATGGCGCACAGCCGCGTCTCTCGATCGCGATGGCGGCGCCGATCGACAGGGATGGTTTTGAGGCCGATGTTGATGGCGGCGAGATGGGCGGCGGTTGTGATGCCGGCCTCGCGCAGGATGGAGGCGGCAAACAGCCGGCCAAGCCAGGGCGCATGCTGCAGGACCAACAATTCGTTCCAGGCATCGAGAGCAATGATCGCCTGCAACACCGCCGGCAGTTCTTGTGCCTGGCGCAGCACGCTGCGCCATTCGTCGAGCCGGGCATCCTCGTCCCAGTCGAGATCATAGACGAGAGGATCTCGGTCGCGGGTATCAGCCGGAGCCCCGCCGGGCCTCTTGGCGTCTTCAATCGCTGCCTCGGATCGGGCGAGCAGCGCGTCGATGGCGGCATAATCAACGCCGGGCAGATTTTTTGCGTCATCCCCATCATCTCCCTCCCCTTCCTGATCGACCATTCCTGCGGGCTCGATACTGCTGTCGTCCGCGGTGTTTTCAGAACCGTCTGATGGTCCAGGCCACGCCTGGGTCTGTCGCAAGGTCCGGATACCTTCGGGCGAGAGTGCCCAGTCAGGCAACTGCCCACTGATACGCCGGCGAGTGCGGAGAATGTCGCGGGCGATTGTGAGTTCATGGGTGGGTGTGCGGATGTCGCGGGTAGCGTCGTGGAGGACGAGGTCTTCGAGATGGACAAGTTCGCCGTCGATCCACAGCGAGGCGCAGGCATCGGCGAAATTTTGGCGTTCGAGGAAGCCGGCGCCGACGGGCGAGCGCGAAATGCGCTCATCTAGACGTGTGATTGCGAGACCCGCGTCGAAAGCCGGCCTCATCAGGGCAGTCATGCTGATTTTCGCGATATCATAAGTCATTGAAATCATGGTAAATGATTTTTTACACGAACTCTAGATAAATATTAAGGTTCCTCACATTGTACGAATTTTGGCTGGGCGCCTAACCATCGATAAGTATCCCTTATCAGATATTAGCCATCTATATCGAAGTTCTTGCCATCTTATCGCATCCGCACTATGTTTAAACGATAAATTTCGAGGAAACATCATGTCTGAACCCCAACTGTCCATTCGTAGCGGCAAGGCCCGCGACCTCGCCCATGCTCTCGCGCGTCGCACCGGTCAGCCCATCAATCGTTTGGTAGAGCTGGCGCTGGAACGCTACGATATCGAATTGAGACAGCAGGATAAAAAGCATCCACTGGAAGCGGTTTGGGAGCTCGCCGCCGAAGGCCGCCGCAACGTTCAAGCAGGCACTACCTCCGCTCATGACGACCTCTATGATGAAAACGGCCTGCCGATATGATTGCACTCGATACGTCGGTTATTGTTGCCATTCTCCTTGAGGAGCCGGAGGCGGATGTTTTCAAGTCGATCTTACAGCAGGGAAAGATTGTTATCGGATGGCCGACGCTGTTTGAAACAAGAACGGTTTTGACAGCAAAGGGCTTTTCCAATCCGGGTGACATCGTCACCCGCTTCTCGGCCGCGCCAAACATTATGCCCATGTCTTTCGATGGAGAGCATTATCGAGCGGCCGAGTTGGCTTTGGACAAATATGGCAAGGGGCGTCACCCGGCGAGCCTGAACATGGGCGATTGTTTTTCCTACGCTGTCGCTGCAGTTTCCAAAGCGCCACTTCTGTTTAAGGGCCATGATTTTGGCCAGACGGACCTGAAACTGCATCCAGCGTCATCCATGACATGACAGATAAAAGCCAAACCATCGTCGAACGCAGGGTCTTGCAGCTCGACACGATTGCAGCGGTCTTGCCGCTCGAACGTCGCGACGAGCTGGCTGAGCTTTTGACCGATCAAGATATCGAGACGCTTCGCCATCTGGTCAATGAGGGCATGGGTGCCAACACGCTGCGGGCACTGACGTCAGACCTTGCCTATCTACAGGCTTGGTCGCTAGCGGCAACCGGAGCCTCCCTCCCCTGGCCTGCACCCGAAGCCCTCCTGCTCAAATTCGTCGCCCATCATCTATGGGATCCCGAAAAGCGCATCAGCGATCGTGATCACGGCATGCCGCAAAATGTCGATCGTCTTCTGCGGGACCAGGGGTTTCTGAAATCCATCGGTCCCCACGCGCCCGACACGGTCCGGAGGCGGCTTGCCTCGTGGTCGACGCTGACGAAATGGCGCGGCCACCAAGGCGTATTTTCCTCCCCTGCCCTTAAACAAGCGATCCGACTGGCTGTCCGCGCCACGCCGCGTCCGCGAAAACGCAAAAGCGCCAAGGCTGTGACCGGCGACGTGCTGGCGAAATTGCTCGCGACCTGCAGCACCGATAGCCTGCGCGACGTCCGTGACCGGGCAATTTTGATGGTGGCGTTTGCCTCCGGTGGTCGTCGGCGCAGCGAAATTGCTAGGCTGCGCAAAGAGCAGTTGACTGTCGAGGTGCCAATTGCGGTCGACAACGCCCCTCCCCTACTCTCGCTTTCCATTCACCTTGGCCGCACAAAAACATCCGGAAGTGAAAACGAGGACGTTGTTTATCTAACGGGGCGGCCCGTCGATGCATTGAATGCATGGA
>NZ_JARVRE010000018.1:0-18777 GCF_030209855.1 Agrobacterium sp. lyk4-40-TYG-31 | reverse complement strand
CGCGAAGGCGGCCGTACCGTCGGCGCCGGCATCGTCGCTTCGATCGTCGAGTAATCATTTCCCGCAAGGGATATTGAGAGCCCCGCTGGAAACAGCGGGGCTTTTTTGTTTGCGCGCACGAATATCCCGCGTGGCCTTGTGCGTTTCCATTAAGCCCTTACCTATCGGGCCGATTGCATGACCCGGAGGAGAAAATCATGGCAAAGCGTATTCTGTTCACAGGCGGCTCTGGCAAGGCTGGCAAGCACGTCGTGCCGTGGTTGATTGCTAAGGGGTACGAGGTTCACAATCTCGACCTCGTCCCGCTCCATTGTCCGGGTGTTACGAACCTGATCGTTGATGTCACCGACAGTGGACAAGTCTTCAATGCGCTGTCCATGCATCGCGATTTTCCTGATCTGGAGACGGGCAGGGGCGTTCAGCCCTATGATGCCGTGGTGCATTTCGCCGCCATTCCGCGCATCCTCATCAAGCCTGATAATGAGACATTCCGCGTCAATACGATGGGCACCTATAATGTCATCGAGGCGGCGGTGAAGCTCGGCGTGCGCAAGATCATCGTCGCGTCTTCGGAAACCACCTATGGCATTTGCTTCGCAGAAGGACACCGCGACTTCCACCAGTTCCCGCTGGAGGAAGATTATGATGTCGATCCGATGGATTCCTATGGACTGTCCAAGGTCGTCAACGAGAAGACGGCGCGTGCGTTTGCGGAACGCTACGGCGCTGATATCTATGCCCTTCGAATCGGCAATGTCATCGAGCCGCATGAATACGACAAATTTCCTGCCTTCTTTGCCGATCCAGAAACGCGCAAGCGCAATGCCTGGAATTACATCGATGCCCGCGATCTCGGGCAAATATGCCATTTGTGCATCGAGAAAGACGGTCTGGGTTTCCAGGTCTTCAATGCCGCGAACGACACGGCGACAGCCAATGTACCCAGCAAGGAACTTGCTTCGCGCTTTTTCCCAAATGTGCCGTTCACGCGCGACATTGGCGAGCATGAGGGCCTCTATTCCAACCGCAAAATCCGCGAGGTCCTGGGTTTCAAGGAGGAGCACGATTGGCGCAAATATGTGAAAGCGTGAGATAAAGGGAATTCGAGGGAGTGGCGTTGGAAAAAATGAAAAACACCCTTGCCATTCTTTTCCGGGCACTTTAAAGAGCGGCATACCGACTTGGGGGACGCGCTTTATGTCTCTGGTGTCGGTGTCGCAGGGGTATAGCTCAGTTGGTAGAGCGGCGGTCTCCAAAACCGCAGGCCGTGGGTTCGAGCCCCTCTGCCCCTGCCATTTCTCATCCGCAAGCGCGTGGCATCGCTGCATGGCAGATGAGGTGCCGGTTTACCGGTGAAATTCGCCGAATGTCGATTTACCCTTGTTAAAAGGGGAATCGGCGTTTATGTAGGTCAAAACAGACACGCGGTGTGTGGGGCTGATTAATTCGGCTTTACGCGCCGTAATTGCGTGGGCAGTCAATGGCATCCAAAACCAATCCGTTTACGTTTCTGCAGCAGGTTCGCGCCGAAGCGTCGAAGATCACTTGGCCGTCGCGCCGCGAGACCATGATTTCAACGGCGATGGTGCTGGTGATGGTCATCTTCGCGGCACTGTTCTTCTTTGCGGCTGACCAGCTCATCGGCTGGTTGCTCAGTCTCGTTCTGAGCGTCGGCCGATAATAGAGTGAGCGGAGAGTAAAGATGGCAGCGCGTTGGTATATCGTCCAGGCATATTCGAACTTCGAAAAGAAGGTCGCTGAGTCGATTGAAGAGAAGGTCCGTCAGAAGGGCCTCGATCATCTGTTCGAGAAAATCCTTGTGCCGACCGAAAAGGTTGTCGAGGTGCGTCGCGGTCGCAAGGTCGATAGCGAGCGCAAATTCTTTCCAGGTTACGTGCTGGTTCGCGCCAACCTGACGGATGAGGCCTATCACCTCATCAAGAATACGCCCAAGGTTACGGGCTTCCTGGGTTCGGATAACAAGCCTGTTCCGATCCCTGATTCTGAAGCCGACCGTATTCTGGGTCAGGTTCAGGAAGGTGTCGAGCGTCCGAAGTCTTCGGTTTCGTTCGAGATCGGCGAGCAGGTTCGCGTTTCCGATGGTCCTTTCGCGTCGTTCAACGGCGTCGTTCAGGATGTCGACGAAGAGCGGTCGCGCCTCAAGGTGGAAGTATCCATCTTCGGTCGCGCTACCCCCGTCGAGCTGGAATATGCGCAGGTCGAAAAGGTCTGACGATATCATGAAGGGCGCTAAGGCGCTCTTCAACCAATACATCAGCAAGCGTGAGCAAGTGATTGTTCTGCCCTGATGTGGATGCGACTGATGTCGCATAACGCGTGGAAGATCGCTGGCTCTTAGCCGGGGCAGGGATCGCACCACGCAACCGCAGCCGCCGATTATATCGGCATGGGAGCCGGGCAACCGGTTCGATTTGAAAGGCAGAGAGATATGGCTAAGAAAGTTGCAGGCCAGCTCAAGCTTCAGGTCAAGGCAGGATCGGCAAACCCGTCCCCGCCAATCGGCCCGGCGCTTGGTCAGCGTGGCATTAACATCATGGAATTCTGCAAGGCGTTCAACGCCGCTACGCAGGAAATGGAAAAGGGTATGCCGATCCCGGTCGTCATTACCTATTACCAGGACAAGTCCTTCACGTTTGCTATGAAGCAGCCGCCAATGACCTATTGGCTGAAGAAGGAAGCAAAGATCACTTCCGGTTCCAAGACACCTGGTAAGGGTGCCAAGGTCGGCTCGATCACCAAGGCTCAGGTCAGAACTATTGCCGAAGGCAAGATGAAGGACCTGAATGCAGCCAACATCGAAGGCGCAATGGCAATGGTTGAGGGCTCTGCCCGCGCCATGGGCCTGGAAGTGGTAGGTTGATCATGGCAAAGCTTGCAAAGCGCGTACAGAAGATCCGCGAAGGCGTTGATCCAAAGACACTTTACGTCCTCACCGACGCCATTTCGATGGTTAAGGAACGGGCTGTCGCCAAGTTCGACGAAACCGTTGAAGTTTCCATGAACCTCGGCGTTGACCCACGTCACGCTGACCAGATGGTTCGCGGCGTTGTCAATCTGCCAAACGGCACAGGCCGTGACGTTCGCGTTGCTGTCTTCGCTCGCGGTGCCAAGGCTGACGAAGCCAAGGCTGCTGGTGCAGACATCGTCGGTGCGGAAGACCTGCTGGAAATCGTTCAGGGCGGCAAGATCGATTTCGATCGCGTCATCGCCACACCTGACATGATGCCGCTCGTCGGTCGCCTCGGTAAGGTTCTCGGCCCACGCGGCATGATGCCTAACCCCAAGGTCGGTACGGTTACGATGGACGTTGCTGGAGCTGTTAAGGCTTCCAAGGGCGGCGCTGTTGAATTCCGCGTCGAAAAGGCCGGTATCGTTCATGCTGGCATCGGCAAGGCTTCCTTCGACGCCAAGGCGCTCGAAGAAAACATCAAGGCTTTCGCTGACGCTGTCATCAAGGCAAAGCCAGCCGGTGCGAAGGGCAACTACGTCAAGCGCGTAGCGATCTCCTCGACCATGGGTCCAGGCGTTCGCATCGAGCCTTCGTCGGTCACTGCATAATCATTCGCCGCGCTTCTCAGGAGGCGCGGCACTTCAGATTTCCGGCTCGCAAGGGCCGGGAATTTCCAGGGCAACCTGGAACTCCTGTCCGAGATTGTAGGCGGCTCATTTCCTCCGGGATTTAAGCCTTAATCATTCAGCCTGCATGAGACGGGTAAGGCCCGGATTTTCGCATCGAAGAGATGCTTAATAATCCGGTTCGAACCTGATGTGCCTGTGCCTGAAGCCGTTTGCGGCGACAGAGCGGGGGACAGGATCCTCAAGCGTCGCTTGAGATTTTGGCAACAGAATCTCTTGAGGCAAAGGCAAACCCGATGGGTGCACATGTCATGTGCAGTCATCTACTGGAGACAGACAGTGGAAAGAGCGGAAAAACGCGAATTCGTCACGGAGCTGAACGAAGTCTTCAAGGCTTCCGGTTCAGTTGTCGTGGCCCACTATGCTGGTGTCACAGTTGCGCAGATGAACGATTTTCGTTCGAAAATGCGTGCTGCTGGCGGCACCGTCAAGGTCGCGAAAAACCGCCTGGCCAAGATCGCTCTTCAGGGTACGGAGTCGGAAGGGATCATCGATCTCTTCAAGGGACAGACGCTGATTGCATACAGCACTGACCCTATGATTGCTCCGAAAGTCGTCATGGACTTCGCAAAGACCAACGATAAAGTCGTTGTTCTCGGCGGCGCCATGGGTGCAACCACGCTCAACGCCGAAGCAGTCAAGTCGCTTGCGACCCTGCCTTCGCTGGACGAGCTGCGTGCAAAGCTGCTGGGCCTGTTTGCGGCTCCTGCAACGCGCGTCGCTACGGTTGTCGCAGCACCTGCAAGCCAGCTTGCACGCGTGTTCTCGGCTTACTCAAAGAAGGACGAAGCCGCTTAAGGCGGTTTTTCGCTGTAAATATTCAAACCGGTTCGAACCGAATTAAAGGAACTATGACATGGCTGATCTCGCAAAGATCGTTGACGACCTCTCCGCTCTGACAGTTTTGGAAGCTGCTGAGCTTTCCAAGCTTCTCGAAGAAAAGTGGGGCGTTTCCGCTGCTGCTCCTGTAGCAGTTGCTGCTGCTGGCGGCGCTGCTGCAGCTCCTGCTGAAGAAGAAAAGACTGAATTCGACGTCGTTCTCGTTGACGCTGGCGCCAACAAGATCAACGTCATCAAGGAAGTCCGCGCTATCACAGGTCTCGGCCTGAAGGAAGCTAAGGACCTCGTTGAAGGCGCTCCTAAGGCTGTCAAGGAAGCCGTTTCCAAGGCTGAAGCTGCAGACCTCAAGAAGAAGCTTGAAGACGCAGGCGCCAAGGTTGACGTTAAGTAATCTTGGAATGTTCGGGAGGCGGCGTTCGCGCCGTCTCCTGTCTTTATTTCTACTGGACTTATTACCCAAAAGCCGCGTGAAAATGGCTTTTGGGTAATGGGTTCTTCAAGAGAATGGTTTCGAACCGCGCTGTACAGGCAATCCGGCCTTACAATTCGGGACGTGAAACGAGATTGAAGATACTCATTGGATTGACGGGATCGACTGGCCAGCGGTTCCCGTCCGTTGCAGGCCCGGATGCAATTTTAAAGGAGCGACGATGGCTCAGACCCTTTCGTTTAACGGTCGCAGGCGCGTACGCAAGTTTTTCGGCAAAATTCCAGAAGTAGCGGAAATGCCGAACCTCATTGAGGTTCAGAAGGCTTCGTACGACCAGTTTCTCATGGTTGACGAGCCCAAGGGCGGTCGTCCCGACGAGGGATTGAATGCAGTCTTCAAGTCCGTATTCCCGATCACCGACTTTTCCGGTGCTTCGATGCTGGAGTTCGTATCCTACGAATTCGAAGCTCCGAAGTTCGACGTGGAAGAGTGCCGTCAGCGCGATCTGACCTACGCAGCGCCGCTCAAGGTGACGCTGCGCCTCATCGTGTTCGATATTGACGAAGATACAGGCGCGAAGTCCATCAAGGACATCAAGGAACAGTCCGTCTACATGGGCGATATGCCGCTCATGACCAACAACGGTACGTTCATCGTCAACGGCACCGAGCGCGTTATCGTTTCGCAGATGCACCGTTCGCCGGGCGTTTTCTTCGACCACGACAAGGGCAAGAGCCACTCGTCGGGCAAGCTTCTGTTTGCTGCGCGCGTCATTCCTTATCGCGGCTCTTGGCTCGATATCGAATTCGATGCCAAGGACGTCGTCTACGCACGTATCGACCGTCGCCGTAAACTGCCTGCAACATCGCTTCTGATGGCGCTTGGCATGGACGGCGAAGAAATTCTGTCGACCTTCTACACCAAGGCAAGCTACGAACGTGACGGCGAAGGCTGGCGTTTCCCTTATCAGCCGGACGTGCTGAAGGGTGCCAAGGCTATCACCGAGATGGTCGATGCCGATACGGGCGAAGTCGTTGTCGAAGCAGGCAAGAAGCTGACACCGCGTCTGATCCGCCAGCTTTCCGACAAGGGCCTCAAGTTCCTGAAGGCAACCGACGAAGAGCTTTATGGCAACTTCCTCGCCGAAGACATGGTCAACTACGAGACAGGTGAAATCTATCTCGAAGCTGGCAATGAAATCGACGAAAAGACGCTGAAGCTCATCCTCGACACCGGCTTCACGGAAATTCCGATCCTCAACATCGACCACGTCAATGTTGGTGCCTACATCCGCAACACGCTGGCTGCAGACAAGAACGAGAACCGTCAGGAAGCTCTGTTCGACATCTATCGCGTCATGCGTCCGGGTGAGCCACCGACCATGGATTCTGCGGAAGCCATGTTCAAGTCGCTGTTCTTCGATAGCGAGCGCTACGACCTGTCTGCGGTTGGCCGCGTGAAGATGAACATGCGTCTCGACCTCGATGCAGAAGACACCGTGCGCACGCTGCGCAAGGAAGACATTCTGGCTGTCGTCAGAATGCTGGTCGAACTGCGTGACGGTAAGGGCGAGATCGACGATATCGACAACCTCGGCAACCGTCGCGTTCGCTCCGTCGGTGAGTTGATGGAGAACCAGTATCGTCTGGGTCTGCTGCGCATGGAACGTGCGATCAAGGAACGTATGTCCTCGATCGAAATCGACACCGTGATGCCGCAGGATCTGATCAACGCTAAGCCTGCTGCTGCTGCCGTTCGTGAATTCTTCGGCTCCTCGCAGCTGTCGCAGTTCATGGACCAGGTGAACCCGCTTTCGGAAATCACCCACAAGCGCCGTCTTTCGGCTCTTGGACCTGGTGGTCTGACCCGCGAGCGCGCAGGCTTCGAAGTCCGCGACGTTCACCCGACCCACTACGGCCGTATTTGCCCGATTGAAACGCCTGAAGGCCCGAACATCGGTCTGATCAACTCGCTCGCAACCTTTGCCCGCGTCAACAAGTACGGCTTCATCGAAAGCCCGTACCGCAAGATCATCGACGGCAAGGTCACGACCGACGTTATCTACCTCTCCGCTATGGAAGAGGCGAAGTACTATGTCGCACAGGCCAATGCCGAACTGGACGCTGAAGGCGCATTCACGGAAGAATTCGTGGTTTGCCGTCACTCCGGCGAAGTTATGCTGGCTCCGCGCGACAACATCAACCTGATGGACGTTTCGCCGAAGCAGCTCGTTTCGGTCGCTGCGGCTCTCATCCCGTTCCTGGAAAACGACGACGCCAACCGCGCCCTCATGGGTTCGAACATGCAGCGTCAGGCTGTTCCGCTCTTGCGTGCGGAAGCTCCGTTCGTCGGAACCGGCATGGAACCAATCGTTGCCCGTGACTCCGGTGCTGCCATTGCAGCCCGTCGTGGCGGCGTGGTCGACCAGGTTGACGCAACGCGTATCGTTATCCGTGCGACGGAAGATCTCGATGCTGGCAAGTCCGGCGTTGACATCTATCGTCTCCAGAAGTTCCAGCGCTCCAACCAGAACACCTGCGTCAACCAGCGTCCGCTGGTCGCCGTCGGCGACATTCTGAACAAGGGCGACATCATCGCTGACGGTCCTTCGACCGACCTCGGTGACCTGGCACTTGGCCGCAACGCGCTGGTCGCGTTCATGCCTTGGAACGGTTACAACTACGAAGACTCCATCCTGATGTCCGAACGCATCGTCTCCGACGACGTGTTCACCTCCATCCACATCGAAGAATTCGAAGTGATGGCTCGCGACACCAAGCTTGGTCCTGAAGAAATCACGCGTGATATTCCGAACGTCTCTGAAGAAGCGCTGAAGAACCTAGACGAAGCCGGTATCGTGTACATCGGTGCGGAAGTTCAGCCTGGCGATATCCTCGTCGGCAAGATCACGCCGAAGGGCGAAAGCCCGATGACGCCGGAAGAAAAGCTTCTCCGCGCCATCTTCGGTGAAAAGGCTTCCGACGTTCGCGACACATCCATGCGCATGCCTCCAGGCACGTTCGGTACGGTCGTTGAAGTTCGCGTGTTCAACCGTCACGGCGTCGAAAAAGACGAACGTGCGATGGCAATCGAGCGCGAGGAAATCGAACGTCTGGCCAAGGACCGTGACGACGAGCAGGCAATTCTGGACCGCAACGTCTATGGCCGTCTGGTCGACATGTTGCGCGGACAGGTTTCCATCGCTGGTCCGAAGGGCTTCAAGAAGGGCGTCGAACTTTCCAACGCAGTCGTATCCGAATATCCCCGCTCGCAGTGGTGGATGTTTGCCGTCGAAGACGAGAAGGCTCAGGCCGAACTCGAAGCGCTTCGCGGTCAGTACGACGAATCCAAGTCGCGCCTTGAACAGCGCTTCATGGACAAGGTCGAGAAGGTTCAGCGCGGCGACGAAATGCCTCCTGGTGTCATGAAGATGGTCAAGGTCTTTGTTGCTGTGAAGCGCAAGATCCAGCCAGGCGACAAGATGGCTGGCCGTCACGGTAACAAGGGCGTTGTCTCGCGTATCGTGCCGGTTGAAGACATGCCGTTCCTGGAAGACGGTACGCATGTCGACATCTGCTTGAACCCGCTGGGCGTGCCATCGCGCATGAACGTCGGCCAGATCCTCGAAACCCACCTTGCCTGGGCTTGCGCCGGCATGGGTAAGAAGATCGGCGACATGCTCGACGAGTATCACAAGTCGCTGGATATCACGGACCTGAAGCGCGAGTTGACGGAAGTGTATTCCTCCCAGGCCAAGGATGAAGTCGCTCACTTCGACGACGAGTCCCTGATCCGTCTTGCCGAGCAGTCCCGCAAGGGCGTCTCGATTGCAACGCCGGTCTTCGATGGCGCGCATGAGCCAGACGTTGCAGAAATGCTGACGAGAGCTGGTCTCAATGAATCGGGTCAGTCTGTTCTGTACGATGGTCGTACCGGTGAAACCTTCGACCGTAAGGTCACCGTCGGCTACATGTACATGATCAAGCTGAACCACCTTGTCGACGACAAGATTCACGCTCGCTCGATCGGTCCATACTCGCTCGTCACCCAGCAGCCGCTTGGTGGTAAGGCGCAGTTCGGCGGACAGCGCTTCGGGGAAATGGAAGTCTGGGCACTGGAAGCTTACGGCGCGGCTTACACGCTGCAGGAAATGCTGACCGTCAAGTCTGACGACGTGGCGGGCCGCACCAAGGTTTACGAAGCAATCGTCCGTGGGGACGATACTTTCGAAGCCGGTATTCCTGAAAGCTTCAACGTTCTCGTCAAGGAAATGCGCTCGCTGGGTCTCAGCGTCGAATTGGAAAACTCCAAGCTCGACGAAGCCAACGCAGCGGATCAACTGCCTGACGCGGCGGAATAAGAAACAGAAGGGTAGGCACCTCACAGGTGCCTGCCTGTTTCGCCCGATGGCTTGCGCCTGACGGTAGAAACTTCCGCCGCATTTTGCGGTTAATCATGTTTTAGGCATTGGCCGGTGATGCGGACTGCACCGCGCCAGATGCAAGCAAGGGGCCAAACCCCTAAGGAGACAGGCATGAACCAAGAGGTCATGAACCTTTTCAACCCGGCTGTACCGGCGCAGCACTTCGATTCCATTCGGATTTCGATTGCAAGCCCCGAAAAGATCCTTTCGTGGTCGTACGGCGAGATCAAGAAGCCAGAAACGATCAACTATCGTACGTTCAAGCCTGAACGCGATGGTCTTTTCTGCGCGCGTATTTTTGGACCGATCAAGGACTATGAGTGCCTGTGCGGCAAGTACAAGCGCATGAAGTACAAGGGCATCATCTGCGAAAAGTGCGGCGTTGAAGTCACGCTGTCGCGCGTTCGTCGTGAGCGCATGGGCCATATCGAGCTCGCAGCACCTGTTGCCCACATCTGGTTCCTGAAGTCGCTGCCTTCGCGTATCTCGACATTGCTCGACATGACGCTGAAAGATGTGGAGCGCGTTCTCTACTTCGAAAACTACATCGTGACCGAGCCTGGCCTGACTTCGATGAAGCAGAACCAGCTTCTGAACGAAGAAGAGTACATGATCGCCGTCGACGAGTTCGGCGAAGATCAGTTCACGGCCATGATCGGTGCTGAAGCCATCTACGAGATGCTGGCTTCGATGAACCTCGAGAAGATCGCTGGCGATCTTCGCGCGGAACTCGCCGAGACAACGTCTGAACTGAAGCAGAAGAAGTACATGAAGCGTCTCAAGATCGTTGAGAACTTCATGGAATCTGGCAATCGTCCCGAGTGGATGATCATGAAGGTCGTTCCAGTCATTCCACCGGACCTGCGTCCGCTGGTTCCGCTGGATGGTGGCCGCTTTGCGACCTCCGACCTGAACGATCTCTATCGTCGCGTCATCAACCGTAACAACCGTTTGAAGCGCCTGATCGAGCTTCGTGCGCCGGGCATCATCATCCGCAACGAAAAGCGTATGTTGCAGGAATCCGTCGATGCGCTGTTCGACAACGGTCGTCGCGGTCGTGTCATCACGGGTGCCAACAAGCGTCCGCTGAAGTCGCTGTCCGACATGCTCAAGGGCAAGCAGGGCCGCTTCCGTCAGAACCTTCTCGGTAAGCGCGTCGACTATTCCGGTCGTTCGGTTATCGTGACGGGTCCAGAACTGAAGCTGCACCAGTGCGGTCTGCCGAAGAAGATGGCGCTCGAGCTGTTCAAGCCGTTCATCTACGCCCGTCTCGACGCGAAGGGTTATTCCTCCACCGTCAAGCAGGCCAAGAAGCTAGTCGAGAAGGAAAAGCCAGAAGTTTGGGATATCCTCGATGAGGTCATCCGCGAGCATCCGGTTCTGTTGAACCGCGCACCGACGCTGCACCGCTTGGGCATCCAGGCCTTCGAACCCATGCTGGTCGAAGGTAAGGCTATCCAGCTGCATCCGCTCGTCTGCACGGCCTTCAACGCCGACTTCGATGGTGACCAGATGGCTGTTCACGTTCCGCTGTCGCTCGAAGCGCAGCTGGAAGCACGCGTGCTGATGATGTCCACCAACAACATCTTGCACCCTGCAAACGGCCAGCCGATCATCGTTCCTTCGCAGGACATGGTTCTGGGTCTCTATTACCTGTCGATCATGAATCAGAACGAGCCGGGCGAAGGTATGGCTTTCTCCGACCTCGGCGAGTTGCACCACGCTTTGGAAAACAAGGTCGTGACGCTGCATGCCAAGATTCGTGGCCGATTCAAGACTGTCGATGCCGATGGCAAGCCAGTCTCGAAGATCTATGAAACGACGCCTGGCCGTATGCTCATCGGTGAGCTTCTGCCGAAGAACGTCAACGTTCCCTTCGAGACCTGCAACCAGGAAATGACCAAGAAGAACATCTCCAAGATGATCGACACGGTCTACCGTCATTGCGGCCAGAAAGACACGGTCATTTTCTGCGACCGCATCATGCAGCTCGGCTTCACGCATGCTTGCCGCGCCGGTATTTCGTTCGGCAAGGACGACATGATCATTCCTGAAACCAAGGAAAAGATCGTTGGCGACACGGAAAGCTTGGTCAAGGAATACGAACAGCAGTACAATGACGGCCTGATCACTCAGGGCGAAAAGTACAACAAGGTCGTAGACGCCTGGGGCAAGGCAACCGAAAAGGTCGCGGAAGACATGATGGCCCGCATTAAGGCTGTCGAGTTCGATCCAGAGACCGGTCGTCAGAAGCCGATGAACGCCATCTACATGATGTCCCACTCCGGTGCGCGTGGTTCTCCGAACCAGATGCGTCAGCTGGGTGGTATGCGCGGCCTCATGGCCAAGCCATCGGGTGAGATCATCGAAACACCGATCATCTCCAACTTTAAGGAAGGTCTGACCGTTAACGAGTACTTCAACTCGACGCACGGTGCCCGTAAGGGTCTCGCAGACACCGCCTTGAAGACGGCGAACTCCGGTTACCTCACACGTCGTCTTGTTGACGTCGCGCAGGATTGCATCGTCAACTCCACGGATTGCGGCACTGACAAGGGCCTCACCATGACTGCCATCGTCGATGCTGGTCAGGTCGTTGCCTCCCTTGGTGCACGTATCCTTGGTCGTACGGCTCTCGACGATATCGATAACCCGGTCACGGGCGAAAATATCGTCAAGGCTGGCAAGCTGATGGACGAAGCCGATATCGCGACCATCGAAAAGTCCGGTATCCAGTCCGTTCGCATTCGCTCCGCTCTGACCTGCGAAATCCAGGTCGGTGTTTGCGGCGTCTGCTACGGTCGTGACCTTGCACGTGGTACGCCAGTCAACATGGGCGAAGCGGTGGGTGTTATCGCCGCGCAGTCCATCGGTGAACCGGGCACACAGCTCACCATGCGTACGTTCCACCTTGGTGGCACGGCCAACGTGGTCGACCAGTCGTTCTTGGAAGCATCTTACGAAGGTACGATCCAGATCAAGAATCGCAACAGCCTGCGCAACTCCGACAACATCCTCATCGCGATGGGCCGTAACATGTCCGTCACCATTCTTGATGAGCGTGGCGTCGAGCGTTCCTCGCAGCGTGTGGCCTACGGCTCCAAGCTGTTCGTGGATGATGGCGACAAGGTCAAGCGCGGTCAGCGTCTGGCAGAGTGGGACCCTTACACACGTCCAATGATGACGGAAGTGGAAGGCACCGTTCACTTCGAAGATCTGGTCGACGGTCTTTCCGTTCTGGAAGCGACCGACGAATCCACCGGTATCACCAAGCGTCAGGTTATCGACTGGCGTTCGACACCACGTGGTTCGGATCTGAAGCCTTGCATTGTCATCAAGGACGCATCCGGCAATGTGGCCAAGCTTGCACGTGGCAGCGAAGCTCGCTTCCAGCTGTCGGTTGACGCCATCCTGTCGGTCGAGCCTGGCATGAAGGTCTTCCAGGGTGACGTGCTTGCACGTTCGCCATTGGAAAGCGCCAAGACCAAGGACATCACCGGTGGTCTGCCGCGTGTTGCCGAACTCTTTGAAGCGCGTCGTCCGAAGGATCACGCCATCATCGCCGAAATCGATGGTACGATCCGTCTGGGTCGCGACTACAAGAACAAGCGTCGCGTTCAGATCGAGCCTGCGGAAGACGGTGTCGAGCCAGTCGAATACCTGATCCCGAAGAGCAAGCCGTTCCACCTTCAGGAAGGCGACTACATCGAGAAGGGTGAATACATTCTCGATGGTAACCCGGCACCGCACGACATCCTGGCGATCAAGGGCGTGGAGGCTTTGGCTTCCTATCTCGTGAACGAAATCCAGGAAGTCTACCGCTTGCAGGGCGTTGTCATCAACGACAAGCACATCGAAGTGATCGTGCGTCAAATGCTGCAGAAGGTGGAAATCACCGATGCAGGTGACTCGCATTACATCGTTGGCGACAGCGTTGATCGCATCGAGATGGAAGACAACAACGATCGTCTGATCGACGAAGGCAAAAAGCCATCCTACGGCGACCCGGTTCTTCTGGGCATCACCAAGGCATCGCTGCAAACGCCATCGTTCATCTCGGCTGCTTCGTTCCAGGAAACCACAAAGGTTCTCACGGAAGCTGCAATCGCTGGCAAGACCGACACGTTGCAGGGTCTGAAGGAAAACGTCATTGTAGGCCGTCTTATCCCGGCTGGTACCGGCGGCACCATGACCCAGATCCGTCGCATCGCCACAAGCCGCGACGAACTGATCATCGAAGAGCGCAAGAAGAGCACAGGCTCGTCTTCTGCAAACCAGATGTTGCAGGACATGACAGACAAGGCTCCAGCTGCCGAGTAACGGTAGCTGGGGTAGGGGCCTCGATAGAGGCGCCGTTTGATACAAGTGAAAACGCCCGGAGTGATCCGGGCGTTTTTGTTTTCTGATATTTCAAACACGGTGGAAGCATGTACTCGATTTAAGCGCCGGGCATGGGAGCAGTCCCGGCCGCAGGTGGCAAAACGTGGTTTTTGTGGTAGAGAAATGCACGACCTGAAGTTGAGGAGTGGTGCGATGCCGATTTATTTGGAAATCGAGGGAATTTATGGGAGCGTTGATGCCGATCAATACTCTGGATGTATCAGCGTCAATTCACTCGAATTCAAAGTTGATCGCGAGATTCCAAACTCACGCGAGTTGGAGATAATACCCAAACCTATCGTCTCCGAGTTGCGGATGGCCAGAAACAGTGACGAATTGTCTGCTGCCCTATACGGTGTGGCAAAACAAGGTGATCTCGGAAACAAAGCATTTGTTCATCTCCTGCACACACATGGCCAAACAGATATCAAATTTGAGCTGTCATACCCATCCTTGATAATTTCGACTGATGCTGACGAACCAAGTGAAACTTTGAGCGTCAGTTTTAGCAGAATAGATATTTGGACGACCGTTCATCATAGTGATGCGGATATTCCCGAGCGTTGGGTAACAGGATACGACCTCAGCGCTGACCGAATTTTTTAGAGGGCAGGGGTTCCCTATGACCTTCCTACAAGTGAAAATGGAAACGCCAAGCGTGATCCAGGCGCTTCCAGAATGCCGATGAGCGGAGAAAAACAATACATTTCCAAACGGAAACAGGCGCTCGCAAGTGTTTGGTCGTCTCTTTAAGAATGTTTCACTGTTCTTTACTTGAAGTGCATGTAGAGAAAAACAGCTCCGACATTCAAAGCAGCAACGATCACGACGATCCAGATACGTTTCGCTCGAAGGTGTTGTTCTTTGATCGACATCTGCGGCTTATGGCAAAATGGGCAGATAATCGTGTTTTCGGGAATGTCACGTTCGCAGTAATGACATGCTATCATCACGAACTCCCAATCGACGCGCTGGTCGCTCGATTTTTCCGCCGCCCGGTCTAGTAACGGAAACGGGCGGGGAAAGTTCAGCTCAGATCGGCGGTCTGTTTTGTTCGCATTGCCTCAGGCGAAGCGAATAATCGCCACCTCACCCTCGAGCGCGCCCTGATAGGCAGATGCATGCGGTTCCTCGTCCGGAATTTCGGTCAGCATGCCGATCTGGTCGAGGTCGGCCTCGAGGAAGCCTTCTTCGGAGAGGGCGTTCAGGGCTTCACGGACGGCGCTGTCGTCGTCGGGTGCGCGTAGGATGATGTGGATGTCGATGCCTTCTTCGCCTTCGCGCTCATAGGCCTTGCCAATGACGATAAAGACCATGGCGTCGTCGCGTCCGTTGTCGTTGTCTGGTTCTGTAATCATGACGCGATTCCTCTTCTGGCTATGATTGTGTGACGCAAGGTGGAGCCATGCCTGTGGCTCGTTTTCACCTCATGCCGTTACGGGAATCAATAGACGGCTTTTGTGAAAAGCCAAAGGCCGGATTGGAAAATCTGGACGGGGAGAGAGGGTTTATGTTGAAAGCCGCGCAAAATACTGTAGGTCAGGGGCTTGGGGCTGGTCCGCAGGGTACTAAATGCGGATTCACCCTTGACGAAAGCGGGGTAAAACAGTAGTACGCCCGCCATCGGAGCCAATGTGAGGACTGGCCATCTGGAACGACTCGTTCTGGAGATCACCTCAAACAAGGGTCCAAAAACACGTACGAAACACGAATGTTGCACGCACGACGTATCATTTACGTCCTCTGCATTGAGTGGTCCATCCGTGAAAACCGGATCGGGCCACGTTTTGCGCATGAGACTATGCGTGCGTCGTTGCCGGAAACGGTATAACCGCCATCCGAGAGGGTGGCTAAAGTAGTTTTTGCAAGGGATGGTTATATGCCTACCGTAAACCAGCTGATCCGCAAGCCACGTCAGGCACAGGTAAAGCGTAATAAGGTTCCTGCTCTTCAGGAAAACCCGCAGAAGCGTGGCGTTTGCACCCGCGTTTACACGACGACCCCTAAGAAGCCTAACTCGGCTCTTCGTAAGGTTGCCAAGATCCGCCTGACCAACGGCTTCGAAGTCATCGGCTACATTCCTGGTGAAGGCCACAACCTTCAGGAACACTCCGTTGTCATGATCCGCGGCGGCCGAGTAAAGGACTTGCCGGGCGTTCGTTACCACATCATCCGTGGTGTTCTCGATACGCAGGGCGTCAAGAACCGTAAGCAGCGTCGTTCGAAGTACGGTGCGAAGCGTCCGAAGTAATTCGGCTTTAAACAATTTCCGGCGCTGCGCGAGGTTCTCCGCGTGATAAAGCGTCCATAACCGTTGAGAGACAAGAATATGTCCCGTCGCCATAGTGCAGAAAAGCGTGAGATCAATCCGGACCCGAAGTTCGGCGATCTGATCGTTACCAAATTCATGAACGCCATCATGCTTCACGGCAAGAAGTCGGTCGCAGAAAGCATCGTTTACGGCGCGTTCGACGTCGTGCAGGGTAAGACCAAGGCAGAGCCACTCGGCATCTTCCATTCGGCCCTCGACAACGTTGCTCCGCACGTTGAAGTGCGTTCGCGCCGCGTTGGTGGTGCAACATATCAGGTTCCGGTCGATGTTCGCCCAGAGCGCCGTCAGGCTCTCGCGATCCGCTGGCTGATCGCTGCTGCGCGCAAGCGCAACGAAACGACCATGGTCGATCGCCTTTCCGGCGAACTCATGGATGCAGCGAACAACCGTGGTTCCGCAGTCAAGAAGCGCGAAGACACGCACAAGATGGCCGACGCCAACCGCGCATTCTCGCATTACCGCTGGTAATCTAACCGATCCGAAAGGCAGTCCGTTATGGCTCGCGAATATAAAATCGAAGACTACCGCAATTTCGGTATCATGGCGCATATCGACGCCGGCAAGACGACCACCACCGAGCGTATTCTTTACTACACCGGTAAGTCGCACAAGATCGGCGAAGTTCACGATGGCGCAGCCACGATGGACTGGATGGAGCAGGAGCAGGAACGTGGTATCACCATCACGTCTGCTGCTACGACGACCTTCTGGAAGGGTCGCGATGGCAAGATGCGCCGTTTCAACATCATCGACACTCCCGGCCACGTTGACTTCACGATTGAAGTCGAACGTTCGCTGCGCGTTCTCGACGGTGCCATTGCTCTTCTCGATGCCAACGCCGGTGTAGAGCCGCAGACGGAAACCGTCTGGCGTCAGGCTGAGAAGTACAACGTTCCGCGTATGATCTTCTGCAACAAGATGGACAAGACCGGCGCTGACTTTTACCGCTCGGTAGAGATGATCAAGACTCGTCTCGGCGCCATCGCAGTCGTCATGCAGCTCCCGATCGGTGCAGAAACCGAGTTCAAGGGCGTTATCGACCTGATCGAGATGAACGCACTCATCTGGCGCGACGAGTCTCTCGGCGCTCAGTGGGACGTCGTTGAGATCCCCGAAGACATGAAGGCCAAGGCAGACGAATATCGCGAAAAGCTGATCGAGACAGTTGTCGAGATCGACGAGGAAGCGATGGAAGACTACCTGAACGGCAAAATGCCTGACAACGAAAAGATCCGTGCACTCGTTCGCCGCGGCACCATCGACGTGAAGTTCCACCCGATGTTCTGCGGTACCGCGTTCAAGAACAAGGGCGTTCAGCCTCTGCTCGACGCCGTTTGCGATTACCTGCCTTCGCCGCTGGACATTCCTGCGATCAAGGGTATCGACTTCAAGACCGAAGCCGAAATCGAGCGTCATGCAGATGATTCCGAGCCTCTTTCGATGCTCGCGTTCAAGATCATGAACGACCCCTTCGTCGGTTCGCTCACCTTCGCACGCATCTACTCGGGTAAGCTTGAAAAGGGCACATCTGTCATCAACACGGTCAAGGACAAGCGCGAGCGCGTCGGCCGTATGCTTCAGATGCACTCCAACAGCCGTGAAGACATCGAAGAAGCCTTTGCTGGCGACATCGTTGCTCTGGCTGGCCTCAAGGAAACGACAACAGGCGATACGCTTTGCGATCCTCTGAAGCCGGTTATCCTCGAGCGCATGGAATTCCCTGAGCCGGTCATCCAGATCGCGATCGAACCGAAGACCAAGGGCGACCAGGAAAAGATGGGCCTCGCGCTCAACCGTCTGGCTGCTGAAGATCCTTCGTTCCGCGTCAAGACGGATGAAGAATCCGGTCAGACGATCATCGCTGGCATGGGCGAACTTCACCTCGACATTCTCGTTGACCGTATGCGTCGCGAGTTCAAGGTTGAAGCCACCGTCGGTGCTCCGCAGGTTGCCTACCGCGAAACGATCACACGTCAGCACGAAGAAGACTACACACACAAGAAGCAGTCCGGTGGTACCGGTCAGTTCGCTCGTGTGAAGATCATCTTCGAACCGAACCCAGATGGCGAAGACTTCAAGTTCGAGTCCAAGATCGTTGGTGGTGCTGTTCCGAAGGAATACATCCCGGGCGTTCAGAAGGGTATCGAAAGCGTTCTGTCTTCCGGTCCTCTGGCTGGCTTCCCGATGCTTGGCGTCAAGGCAACCCTGATCGACGGTGCATACCACGACGTCGACTCCTCGGTTCTGGCGTTCGAAATCGCATCGCGTGCCTGCTTCCGTGAAGCAGCGAAGAAGGCTGGTGCACAGCTTCTCGAGCCGATGATGAAGGTCGAAGTCGTAACCCCTGAAGATTACGTCGGTGACGTGATCGGCGATCTGAACTCGCGTCGCGGTCAGATCCAGGGCCAGGAAAGCCGTGGTATTGCCGTTGTCATCAACGCGCATGTTCCGCTGGCCAACATGTTCAAGTACGTCGATAACCTGCGCTCCATGTCCCAGGGCCGCGCGCAGTACTCGATGACCTTCGATCACTATTCGCCGGTTCCGAGCAACGTTGCTCAGGAAATCCAGGCAAAGTACTCCGGTCAGAAGTGATCGGGGTACGCCCCAAACGAATTTTAGAGTTTATTCCCTTTACGGGATCAGAATGGAGAGCCACTCATGGCAAAGAGCAAGTTTGAGCGCAATAAGCCGCACGTCAACATTGGCACGATC
>NZ_JARVRE010000022.1:0-23641 GCF_030209855.1 Agrobacterium sp. lyk4-40-TYG-31 | reverse complement strand
AATTGGACATTTCTAGTTTGCACAGCGGCGGACATTTCAATTCCTCTGCCACATTCTATGTCGCCGGGTATATTCTATTTTCAAGTGCGACATGCCAGTAATTTCAATGGCTTCACTTTGGAGATTTTGGCATGTCCAGATGCTATTCGCAGCTCACCCTCCCCGACCGTCGACGCTTGCATCATCTGATGGCGGCCAAAGTTCCGATCAACGAAATGGCGCGCCAACTTGGTCGTCATCGCTCGACGATCTATCGTGAGATCACGCGCAACACGTTTCGTGATCGCGAACTACCTGATTATAATGGTTACTACACGCACGCGTCCATCGTTGATGCCGTTTTCCTTGACGGTGCGCCGTACAAGCCTCCAGTCCGCCTCCTGCGCAGGTTTATTTTCTGTCATCTTGAAGTCTCCCTCAAAATGGTCCTGACCTCTTCTCCTTCGATGACGGCCTTCTCCACCAGGACGTCGGCGATCCTTTCGATGGCGCTTCGGAAACACGTCACGATTTCCCGGCTGCGCTCCATCTCTCGACCAAGGACACGCTCGACGCGGGCGGCGACGTCAGGATTGTTTCGTCGGAAACGATCGCGTTGCTCGACGGATTTCAAATTGAAATAGCCAAGCCCTTCTCCCATCCCAAGTTGGACTTCCATCCTAGTGGCAAGGTCACTTGCCTTGTGCAGGTCGCAGCCCTCGACATCACCCGCGCCATCGAACGCAGTGCCGAGGATAACCTCTTCTGCCGCTTCACTTATCAAACTGACGCAGAATTGTTCGACAAATCCATCTGAAAGCGGCGCAAGCAGGGTGAAGTTTGATCGATTGAGAGCCATCCAGCCGATCTTACCGGCGTTCGCCTTCAATTTTGTCCTAGCTGTCATTAGTGGAAAGAAAGACCTCAAAAATAAGCGGAACTAGGCTGCTGGAGTGAGAACGATCTTGCCACGGGCGCGACCAGCCTCAGATAGCGTAAGTGCCTGCCTGATCTCTGCCAACTGCAGAACCGTATCGACGTGTGCTACCACCTTGCCAGCCTCGACCAGTTCAGCAATCGACACCAGGTTACGCGCGCTCGGAACGGTGAAAGATCGCTTTACGCTAACACCATAGCGCTCTGCTTCGTCGTTGGGGAAGGCTACGACGGTGACCATGAAACCGGCCTTCTTGAGGGTTTTGAAAGCACGCTGAAATGTCTCGCCTCCCATTGTGTCGAAGACGATGTCGACTTCGCTTGCCGCGTCTTCAAAGGGTTGGGTTGTGTAGTCGATGAACTCGTCGGCACCCAGAGCACGAACGAATTCTTCGTTGCGACCCGACGCTACCGCTGTGACATGCGCCCCGCAGGCCTTGGCGAACTGAACGGCAAGAGAACCGACGCCGCCCGAACTGTTCGTGATGAGGAGACGTTGTCCGGCACAAAGTCTTGCTTCATCGAAAAGTGCCTGCCACGCAGTGGAGCCTGCTAGTGGAAGGGCCGCTGCGTGGATAACGTCGATATTATGAGGAGTACGCACGACATTGGTTGCTTTAGCAACCGCATAGTCTGCAAAAGCACCGGTGTGGACCATGCCGAAGATGGTCTCACCCTGCTGAAAGTTATCGACACCAGCACCAATCTTCTCGATTGTGCCGACAAGTTCGCCTCCGAGGTGAATCGGCAGGGTCATCCCCATGCGCTGGCCCATACCACCGCGAATTTTCCAGTCAACCGGGTTCACACCTGCCGCGTGAACCTTCACCAAGACCTCGCCGACCCCCGGCTCTGGCCGATCGACCTCAGCGATCTCCACCACATCTTTAGACCCGTACTCCCGGACAACAACAGCTCTCATAATTACGTCACCTAAATATTGACCTGCTCTTTCATATACATGTAGTTTCTCGATGTGATGCCAATCCGCATCGCGGACAGGCCACTCCATATGCACCCACTTTTCAATATCCACCGCATGAGCAAACCGCGCGGTTCAGCCTTGCAGTTACATAGTCATGATGAGGCGCAACTCACCTATGCTGCGTCTGGTATGATTCAGCTTCATACAGACGAAGGTGTCTGGCTTGTGCCTCCTCAGCTTGCGGCATGGATTCCGGCAGGGGTTCCCCATCGCCTGGATATCATAACGGATGCTGAGCTTTGGATGGTGCAGTGGCAACCATCTGCAATCGCAACCTGGGCTCCTTCCAATTTCCCGGATCGCGCCTTCGCATCGAAGGTTACACCGTTACTGCACTCCCTGCTTGCCGCAGCCGTCGAACACGATGCATCGTTGATTAAAGCAGAACTTGTGTTGAGGCTGATACTGCTTGAATTGAGCGCAGTGTCAGGAGCGCCGACCTACCTTCCAATGCCCAGCAATCCTGTCGCAAAGCGCGTGGCTGAGATCGCTCTTGGCGATCATCGCAATCGCTTGGACGTGAGCGAGTTGGCATCGCGAGCCGCAACCTCGGTTCGGACAGCAAGCCGCCTGTTCCCGATGGAGACGGGAATGACGCTCAAAGCCTGGAGGCAGCGGGCTCGGATTGTAAAAGCCATGGAGCAGCTTGCCCTAGGCAAGTCAATCGCCGACGTTGCGAGCGACGCAGGCTTCTCAAGCACTGCCGCGTTTTCCTGCGCGTTCAGGCAGGTAACCGCTACAACACCCGGCGCTTTCATAGGCGAGCCTCTACATCAAAATCGCTTGGTGTAGATGTCAATGTCCGCTTTATTGGGCGCGTTCCGCCACGGCGCCATTCACTACCAACCGGAACTTTCGCCTGTTAGGGTCAGCGGCCTCGACGGAATGACTTCCGTGATTCCTTTTGCGTTCCAACCTATGGAATCCTCGGCGTCGATTCAGCAGCCAGGTCTAAGGAAATTCATATGCATAAAGGAGCATGCCTATGTGGCGCAGTGGCCTTTGAGATTGAAGGTGAGTTACATGCGCCGGATGCGTGCCATTGCATGAAGTGTCGGAAACAGTCTGGCCATTTCTTCGCTTCTACCGACGTGCCCAGGGATCAGATCACAATCTCGGGAGAGGGAAGCATCACTTGGTATCATTCCTCAGAAAAGGTGAGACGAGGTTTCTGCTCAACATGCGGGTCGTCACTGTTCTGGGACCCTCCTCATCGCGATTGGATAGGTGTCGCCATGGGTGCGCTGGACAGCCCCACTCAAACCAAACTGAAAATGCACATCTTTGTCGCGGACAAAGGCGACTACTATGAGCTCACAGACAGCCTACCCAAAAATCAACAATAGATAGCGTCGTTCAATCGCACGGTCAGACTTTTCGGACAGTCTGCCCGATTAAAGCGACACTTCGTTTCAGCCAGAGGAAAGGTTATCGTGGCCGTTTCGCAGTGACGGCTCGCCTGCATGAAGCTCTATTTTCTAAGCGGTATGTCCGCTTCATGACTCTTGCAAAAGGGAACGCCGTTCTCCTTGCGGCCCATTTCCAGCCGTCAACATCGAAGCAGTTCATGTCTGCGTTTGAGGCAAAGCGCAAGGTGCCTGTTGGCCCGAGGCGGTCGTTTAGCCGAAGGTATCAAGCGATCTTCAAAGCCACAGGTTCTCGTCGTGACATCACTTTCTCAACCTCCGACATGTGTTGCGTTCCCCAAGCACAAAGAGGCTTCAGCGCCTCAGCTAGCGTTTCGCCGAATGGAGTGAGCGAATATTCGACTTTTGGAGGGATCTTCTTGAAGTCGCGCCGATCAACAATCCCGTCGGCCTCTAGCTCTTTGAGCTGCTGAATGAGCATCTTGTCACTGACGTTGCCAATTGCACGCCTGAGGTCACCATAACGTCGAGCTTCGTAAGCTAGGTGAAAAAGGATCAGCGGCTTCCATTTCCCGCCAATGACAGCGAGTGAGACGTCGAGCCCGCAGACAAAATTGGACGTGGCCATTCAGGATGCTCCTCATACTTACCAAAAGGTGCATACTATTAATTAGGAAAGCGGATGTCTATGTTGAGCTCACATGACATCATGAAAGGAGATTTCGATGGGCAGACTTGAAGGCAAAATAGCTGTCATCACTGGCGGGAACAGCGGGATCGGTCTAGCGACAGCGAAACGGTTCGTTGCAGAAGGGGCCGAGATCTTTATCACCGGCCGCCGCCAAGAGGAACTTGACAAAGCGGTTGAAGCGATTGGCGCTGGGGTAACGGCCGTACAGGGCGACGTGTCGCGGCTGGACGACCTAGGCCGTGTGTTCGATTTGGTGCGGGAAAAGAGCGGGCGGATAGACATCCTCTTCGCCAATGCGGGTGTAGGCTTGTTTGCACCCCTTGGTGCAATTGACGAGGCTTCGTTCGATCAGACATTCAGCATCAACGTTAAAGGGACCTTGTTCACAGTGCAGAAAGCATTGCCGCTGATGCAGGCGGGTGGTTCAATCATCCTCACCGGATCGACAACCGGCTCAATGGGAACTGCAGCGTTCAGCGTCTACAGCGCGACGAAGGCAGCGATACGCAACTTTGCCCGTAGCTGGGCCTTGGATCTCAAGGGGTCAGGTATCCGGGTTAACGTACTGTCTCCCGGTGCCACAGAGACGCCGGGTCTAAAGGGTCTTGTAATACCTGCAGAGGAGGCTGCGTTGCTTGAAGGACTTGCAGCGCAGATTCCACTCGAGCGGGTCGCAAACCCTGACGAGATCGCGGCTGTAGCACTGTTCCTTGCTTCGGAGGACAGTAGCTTCATGACCGGCAGCGAAGTCTTTGCTGACGGTGGCGCCGCGCAGGTCTGAACAAGTGCCTGCCCAGAGCATCATTGCCTTGGGCCTTGCTGAAACGAAAACCAGCTCGTCACACAGCTTCTCTTAAAGTCGCTACGCCCGCTGGTGGTGCGAAGTTGCCAAGGCAGCACTTGGCTCGAATGAGACAACGGGATGCGGAGCCGGTCGGCCCGCATCCCATCATCGCTGAATGCGTATCACCAACTCTTTTGCACAAGTTCGCCTGATGGAGCGCAAGCGTAGAAACCTGCTGTGGGTCCATATGCGTGGGTCGTCGCTAGAGCGAATGCAGGACGTGCACCATCTTCAGGTGAGTGCCCCGGCCCGTTGCCTGTCATATCTGTCGATGTCAGACCGGGGTCCACCGCGTTGACTTTGATCCCTTGCCGATCCAGCTCCTTGGCAAGCTTGACGGTCAACATGTTCAGCGCAGTCTTGGAGGCACAGTATCCGCCGAAGCTGACCGTCCATGTTTCGCTCCGCATGTCCAAAGCATCCGTCAACGAACTTAGGCCGCTGCTCATCATTACGATCCGCGCCGCCTTCGAATTGCGCAACAACGGCAAAAAGGCTTGAGTGACGCGCATCACCCCGAATACGTTGGTGTTGAACATCCGCTGCATCTCGTCAATTGACTCCTCGGCAAGCGAGGGAGGCGGACCAAACATGAGCCCGGCGTTGTTGACCAATACGTCGAGATGCCCCACTGCACTCTTGACGGTTTTGGCGGCGTTGGAAACGCTCTCATCGTCCGTGACATCGAGTTGCACTGCACGGGCGTCAACGCCGTTTCCTCGCAGTTCGCAAGCTGCCATCTCGCCCCGTGACATGTCTCGGCATCCCAGCCAGACTGTGTGTCCGGCTGCGCCAAGCTGCCGCGCAACGGCGAGGCCAATACCCTTGTTTGCTCCCGTAATGAGCGCAATGGGCGATGTGTGGGTCATGATGACGTCCCTGATCATTTCGATGTCAGATACATACTACGAAATTCGTAATATTCAACCTTCGTATTTTGCAATTTGTTGGGTAAGCCTCAGAAATTCGGTTTGGTCGACGGAATCGAGGGCCTGCAGCATCGCTTTGCAGGATGCTCGATATCCATCGATATAGCCTGCAACGGCTTGCTGCCCCTCGTTCGTGATCGTCAGAGCCACCGACCTGCGGTTCGCCTCTGGCCGCTGCCGTTCAATCATGTCCCGACGGACCAGCCGGTCAGCCGAAGACGACATTGTCGTCAGAGCGACCTGAAGGTGCCGGGCAACATCCCCGAGGTTACACTCGGGATGCTCATCGATAAAAAGAAGCGCCTGAATATCGAGGGGGTTGAGCGAGTTTTGCATAACGGCCGCTGCCTCCGCGACCTTGAAACGACGGGTAAAGCGCTCAAAGGCGGTAGCGAGTTTTTCTATTTGTTCGGGCGTAGGTTCTGTCATTCCTGATATTAAGCATTTCTGCTCCGAGGACGTAAGCTATATACCCTGGAATAAGCATTTCTTGAATTAAGGCGAGGGCCGCTTGTGGGGCAATCCACCGTGAACGTTTAAGTTTCAGAGCGTACTATGGCGCTTGTTCAATGTGCGAGGAAAACAGCGTGCAGCATTGCCAGCCGGATTGTTGCTCCCCTTCCCGCCGTCGTTAAGTTAGCCGTTTCGTCTCTCGACAACGTTGCGAACAAAACTTGACGCTATCCCAGTTCTTCTCCCATTTCTTTCGCCATGAAAACGGTCGTCCGCAAACCGGGCAAATCTTTGAAGGCAGGTTTGATTTATCGCGACGCTTCGGCATCCGTTTTCCAGAAAGTTTCCACTGATGACAAAAACCATAGAGGTTATGGCCAACTCAAGCTGACGGTAGCGTGCGTGCGGTCAACTTGTGTCCGTCTGGATCACGGAGATAGGCCACAAAAGAGCCGTTCGGACGTTCAGATGGTGGGGTCTCGATCGATTTCCCGCCGTGGCTGGTCCCTGCGTCGTGCCAGGCTTTCACATGCTCTTGACTCGGAGCGACGAGCCCGATCGTCGCGCCATTGGCGACCGTCGCTGGCTTCCCATCGATGGGCGTCGTGACCATAAGACGGCTGCTGTTATGGATGTAAATAAGTCTGCCTCGATCATCGATCGTGCCGGGCTTGCCTCCTAGAGCAATGAAGGTAGCATCGTAAAAGGCTTTCGACTGGTCGAGGTGGTTGCTGCCGATCATCACGTGGGTAAACATTGGTCGTCTCCTGCCACCGGTTGCTTCCTGATATGGCCGAAGTTTAACAGCAAAGGTATCTCAAGTCTCGAAGCCACAATGCCGGAAGAAGCCGAATCGACTACACTACAATTTGGGTAAAAACCTAACGGAATTAGTTCGCGACATTTGGCGCAACGGGATCAGAATGAAGACGATCGGGATACTCGGCGGCATGTCCGCTGCCTCCACGCAAATTTATTATCGCGAGCTCTGCAGGATGACTCGAGAACGTCTCGGAGGGCTTCACTCGCCCGAATTGCTCATCCGTTCGCTTGATTTCGCGACGATAGAGACCCTCCAGGCATCTGGAAGCTGGGAAGACGCGGGCGACATTCTTAACCGCGAGGCGAAAGCCTTGGAGCGTGGCGGTGCCGATTTCATCATTCTCGCGACAAACACGATGCACAAGCTTTCGGATGCGATGATGCAGGGCGTTTCTATTCCATTGCTGCACATTGCAGACGCGACCGCCGCGCGCATCAAGAAGCAGGATTTGCGAACGCCGGGCCTCATGGCAACTGCATTCACAATGAAACAGTCCTTCTACCTAGACCGACTGAAAGCAGCGGGTCTTTCTCATCTCGTCCCGGATTCTCCGGACCGAGCCGAAACCCACCGCATCATTTATGAAGAGCTTTGTCGGGATATCGTCACAGAGGAAAGCAGGACAGCCTACCGAGGAATTGCTGCGCGTCTTGTCGAGCGCGGCGCGGACTGTCTGATTCTTGGCTGTACCGAAGTCGGGATGTTGCTCAATCAAGACGTCGTGTCCGTACCCGTTTTCGATACCACGTTGATTCACTGTGATGCAGCGCTCACGCTCGCATTAGGTGAATAGCTCCCGCCCCCCTAACTATTGAAAATTGCGACTTTTCACCTTCAGCGTATCGATGTGCAAATCCCCCACGAAAATATCCCGCGCCTCAGGCACCGGTTTCTGTCGATCGCGAGAATCTCCACCACCCGCCGAGCCGTGAGCGAACTCGTCACCGCGTCCGGATGGTGCTTTAAATATGACATCCATGTCAGCCAGACCGGAGAGGTCCGCAGACAGGTCGAATAGTTGCTGGGCGACCAGATGCACGACCTCCCCTTCACGCTGGATTCGTCCGTTGATGGCCATCATGCTCGATCCGAGTACCACCCGACGCCGCTTCTCAAAGAGACTCGGCCAGACGACAACGTTCGCCGGACCTGTCTCGTCCTCGATCGTGATGAACATCACCCCTTTCGCGCTCCCCGGCTTTTGCCGCACCAGAACAAGACCTGCGGTGTAGACCCATCGACCGTCGCGGGCGGACATCGCGTCTTCGCACGTCACCATGCTGCGCTTGGTCAAGCTCTCCCGTAGGAATGCCATTGGATGTTCGCGCAGTGTCAGGCCGACGTGTCCGTAGTCCGCAACAACGTTATGGCCTTCGGTCATCTGCCGGAGCTCGACTTCAGGCTCCGACTGTTCGGCGATCGATTTCTGCTCGCGGTCTGCAGCGGCGGCAAACAGCGGCAGTGGCTCGTCGCGCAGCGCTTTGATCGCCCAAAGCGCATCGCGCCGTTCAAGCTGAAGCGATGGCCGGAAGGCGTCGGCCTCTGCGAGTTCTACGAGAGATGCTGCCGGAACACCGGATCGTCGCCACATATCATCGACGGAACTAAACCGATCGTTCATTCGCGCGGCAACGATTCGAGCCGCATCCGACGCTGCCAAGCCCTTCACCATCCGCATCCCCAGGCGCACGGCGTGGCGATCAGTGTTTCCAATTGGCTCCAGCGTGCAGTCCCAGCGGGATCGGTTGATGCAGACGGGCCCGATCTCGACGCCGTGCGCGCGGGCGTCGCCGACGATCTGGGCCGCGGCATAAAAACCCATGGGCTGGGAATTCAGGAGCGCCGCGCAGAACACATCCGGGAAATGGCACTTGATGTAATTCGAAGCATAGGCGATCAGCGCAAAAGAGGCAGCATGGGATTCCGGAAAACCGTAGGACCCAAAGCCTTCGAGCTGCGAAAATGTCTTCTCAGCAAACTCGGCTGTATAGCCGTTTCGCACCATGCCGGAGACCAGCTTCTCCTTGAACCTGCTGACACCGCCTGTAAATTTAAACGTCGCCATCGACTTGCGTAACTGATCAGCCTCTCCCCCGGTGAACCCAGCACAGACCATCGCGACCCGCATCGCGCTTTCCTGAAACAGCGGCACGCCCAGTGTTTTGCCCAGCACGGCTTCCAGTTCCGGCGTCGGATATTCGACCTTTTCCTTGCCTTCGCGGCGGCGAAGATAGGGATGCACCATATCGCCCTGAATAGGACCAGGACGCACAATCGCCACCTGGACGACCAGATCGTAAAATGTCCGAGGCTTCAGGCGTGGCAACATAGCCATTTGCGCTCTGGATTCAATCTGGAATGTTCCCAACGTGTCGGCTTTGCGGATCATCGCATATGTAGCTGGATCCTCTTGAGTGATTTTTGCGAGATCCAGATCGTCGTCCTTATGCTCACGGATCAGGTCGAATGCTTTGGACATGCAGGTCAGCATGCCCAGCGCCAGAACGTCGACCTTCATGAACTTGAGCGCCTCCACATCATCCTTGTCCCATTCGATGATCTGTCGGTCTTCCATCGTGGCAGGTTCGATCGGAACAAGGTCATCGAGGCGGTCGTGGGTCAGCACGAAGCCGCCGGGGTGCTGGCCCAAATGACGTGGTGCGCCCATCAGTTGCTGTGCGAGCTGCAGCGTCAGTTTCAGCCTGCGGTCATCGGGATTGAGGTTCAATTCCTTCACATTGCGATCACTGACTTCTTCCGACCAGGACCACATGCCCGAAGACAATTCCTTGATCACATCCTCAGGCAGGCCAAGCACCTTGCCGACGTCGCGAATGGCGCCCTTGGCACGGTAACGGCTGACTGTCGCACACAGGGCTGCCTTCTCGCGGGTATAGGTCTTGTAAATCCACTGAATGACCTCTTCGCGTCGCTCATGTTCGAAATCAACATCAATATCCGGCGGTTCGTCGCGCTCTTGGCTGATGAAGCGTTCGAACAAAAGGTCATTTGTGGAAGGGTCGATGCTGGTGACGCCGAGAATATAACAAACGGCAGAGTTCGCAGCCGATCCGCGCCCCTGGCAGAGGATTCCCTGCGAGCGCGCGAACTGAACGATGGAAAACACCGTCAGAAAATACGGCGCATATTTCATCGCCTTGATAAGATCAAGTTCGTGCCGGACCGTCGCCAGAACGTCTGGCGGCATTCCTTCCGGGTATCGGTCCGGCACGCACTCCCAGACATAATGTTCGAGAGACTGTTGCGCGTCTTTACCCGGAACGATCGCCTCCTCGGGATACTGATAGGTCAATTCCTCAAGCGAGAACTTGCACTGATCGACAATCTCCATGGTTCGCCATAGTGCTTCGGGATAGCGCGGAAACAGGCGTTCCATTTCCTCTGGCGGCTTGAGATATCTGTCGGCATGACGTTCGCGCTCGAAGCCGACGTCGTCGATGGTCGATTTGGTGCGAATGCAAGTGACGATGTCCTGAAGCTGCCGCCGTCCCGGCTCATGGAAAAGAACGTCGTTGGTGACGACAGTTTTGACCTTGTGGCGCATAGCCATGTTGGAAATCTCATGAAGCCGTAACTGGTCATTAGGCCGGCGGCGCAGGCAAAGGGAAACATAGGCGCGACTGCCAAACACCTCCGCCATCTTCCTGAGATGCAAGGCGCATGTGTCGTCGGCGAGATCGGGTATGAGGATGCCGATCATGCCATCGGCGTAGGTCATCACATCGTCCCAATGGAGGATGCAGTTGTTCTTGCCGCCGCGCCCCTTGCCGAGCGTGATCAGCCGGGTCAAACGCGAATAGGCGGCGCGGTCCGTCGGATAGACCAGGATCGACATCCCATCCTGTAGGTCAAGCCGGCAGCCGATGACGAGACGAAGGCCGGTGGCACGCGACGCTTCAAGTGCCCGGATAATACCAGCCAATGAATTGCGATCCACGACACCTATGGCATCGATGCCGAGGCTTTTCGCCGTCTCGAACAGTTCGGTCGCGCTGCTCGCACCGCGCAGGAACGAGAAATGGGTGGTGACCTGAAGCTCGGCATATCTCATGCGAATATTCCCTGGACGAACCATTTGTGCGACCCGGTTTCGCTATCTACGCCGTCGCCAGCCCGGAAAACCCAAAGGCGTTCGCCCGCTTCGTCCTCGATGATAAAGTAGTCCCGGACTGCGGCCCACTCGGATGTTCGCTGCCACCACTCGCCGAATATTCGTTCGGGACCATCGGCGCGTTTCACCTTGCGGCGTTTGCCACGCCATGTGACGGAAACGGGAGGATGGTCGGGCATCAATGCGATGACCTCGACCAGTTCAGGGTGAGCGAGCAGTCGTACCGGACGCGGCCAGTGATGCGGCCAGGCGGCGATAACGTCATCTGCAACAGGTGCAATCCTCTGAACGCTGCGCTCGGGAACATCGGAGGCAACGGGTGCGAGACGATAGACGCGCTGACCACGATTGCCGAAGATGTCGATGAGCGGAGTGATGTCCGCGATCTCATCTTCGACAAGCGACGACGCCTTCTGTGTTTCCTCAAGCGGCTCAACCATGATCGCCGCAAGGGTAAGCTTCTCGATCCCGAAGCCAGGATCGATCTTCTCGGTCATGTCGCGAAACAGTTTCGTCAACCAGGAGACATCGCGGGCGGCCTTTGCCGTTCCTGCCCGCAGCGCCTGGGTTGTGTTGTCGACCTTGTGGACGATAAGATCGACACGGCGAACACCCAGACCCTTTTTCTGGAGCTGGCTGCAAAGTTCGATGACCAGACGACCGACATATTTGTCGATCGTTTCGGCTGCCCCGATCGGCTCCTGGAAAATGCGGCTGACTTCGATCAGTTCGGGCGTGCGGATGGGGTCGATGGGTTCGCCGATGCGCCCGAAAATCTGGTCAAGGCGGCGGGCAATTTCCGGGCCGAAGCGCAGTGTCAGCGGTGCCCGCGGCGTCGCAGAAAGCTCACCGATGGTTCGAAAGCCGAGCGTTCTCAGATCACCGATGATCTTTTCGGGCAGACGCAGCAGGGAGATCGGCAGCCGCTCGACCGCTTTGACGGTTTCGCCGCGCGGCACGATCACTGTCTCTCTGGTGATGGCACGTGCGCAAGCATGAGCGGCACCCCATGTGTCGGCAATGGCAACACGGGCCGTCAGCCCCCTGCCCCGAAAGCGATTGGCAATCCCCGTCAACATGGCAAGCTCTCCGCCCCGGAGATGGTCGGCACCATCTGTGTCCATGACGATGCCATCAGGCGCATCGACCGCGACGATCGGAGAATACTGGCTCAATGCCCAGAAGGTGATGCGCTCCAGTGCATCGGCGTCTGCTTTAGGATCGGCATCGATCATCATCAGCCCTTGAAACAACGCTTGTGCCTTTGCTGCCTGCATCCCGACACGCAGACCTGCCTTTTTAGCTGGAGCATCTGCCGCCGACACCCAGCGTTTCGATCCGGATTTTGCGATCACGGCGATGGCCTGTTCAGCCGGAATGCCGGGATCGGCGCGACGAATGCGATCCGTCGACAGATCCGGAAGGTAGATCGATACGACCCTGGTCATCACACGCTCCAACGATAAATTCGGCACATTCTCCAGCACGCGACCGCATCAGTTCCAGCAACCATCTTGCCCGCCCGATACCCGGCACGGGTAACTCCTGCGACGGCAGCACACTTACCCTCCATCGGGTGGTCGACGCCGTCGGCTGCCCAAAATCATTGGCTTCCGTCTGTCGTCGCCACCTGCGTACAACAAGCGCCAGGCTTCCCTTCTTTTCCGCCGCAAGCTGAAGCCGCCGGCTCGCCAACATCGGCAGTCGCACGACCTCGCCGACGACAGCGCCGAGCCCACCGAAGGACAGCGCCTCCTCCATAGAGGCGAGCACATCCTCCTCGCGATCGCTTTCCACGAAGATCACCCGGTTAGCGTTGAGACCTGCTTGCGCGAGTGCAGGAAAGAACAAATCTGGCCGTGTCAGACACCAGACGATCTTGCCTTTGGTGCGGGCGGCAACGCCTGCCACGAACAGGGCCGCGGCTGCCCCATCGACGGTTCCGGTGCCCCCTCCTGCAAATTCATGAAGAGCGCCTCTGGCGAGACCGCCTCCCGGCAGCACCGCGTCGATTGCGCTTACCCCGAACGGCAGACACTCAGCTTGCTTGGCCACGACGCCTTCCAACGAGGCGATGCGATCACGCAGATCCGCTATGACATGCTCGCGCGCAGCAGCCATCGTTCACGCAATCCTTCCGGTTCGTGTCGTTTATGGGAACGGCTTCATGCCGTTTTCAATGTTGAAGTTCACGTTCTGTTCCTGCGCTCAACAGGAGTCAAGAGGCGCTAAATTAGGAATGCAGTCCTCTATTTTTAGCAACTCAAGAGATTCGCAAATTGAATCAGTGAGTAAGATTTGGAACGGTGCTGGGTGACGCGTACAAAATAAATTTCAGGAGAGCCTGATCAATCCCTCAGCTTCGGCTGTCAATGCATGCAAGCTCCGCTGTCCGCAGGCCTCATATTCAGGAACCATCCTATGCCGATCGCGCTTACCAATGCTGAAGCTTGAAGAAAGGTAGCACCGAAGTGGTCGAAGCCAGGGTACGCGTCATCGATCTCGAAACAGGCGGTAATGGCCCGAACGACGTTTGCGAGATCGGCTGGCAGGATGTCGTCATCGATCACGTTGGAAAGTGGCAGGTCACTGAAGAGCGCGGGGCGCGGTTCGTCAACCCTGGCCGTCCCATCTCACCCGACACGATGGCGATTCATCATATCCTGGATGCCCAAGTCGCGGATGCTCCTTTCTGGAAGGAAATAGCATCAACCGTTCTCCGTCCACCCGGCCGTATCGACGCCTTGGCAGCTCATCGAGCCGCTTTCGAGCAACGATATTGCACACCGCGGTTTACAGGCGGAACGCCTTGGATCTGCACATGGAAATGCGCGCTGCGTGTCTGGCCACAACTTCCGCGGTTTTCCAACCAGATGCTGCGTTATCAACGAATGCCCGACGGACTGGTGCATGAAATCGGCCTCCCCGCGCATAGGGCAATGCCCGACGCCTACGTTACGGCTCATCACCTCCGCGACATGTTGAACCAAGCATCGCTTGAGGATTGCATGGCATGGAGCACCGAACCGGGACTTCTACCGCGTGTGCCTGCCGGACCGGATCGAGGAAAACCCTGGGATCGCATCAGCCTCGAAACACTCAACGCGTTTATCGCAGATCGGGATGTGGACGTGCGCTTCAGCGCACAGACAGAACTGGCTCGGCGGATTGAGGACAAGCCGTCTCAGGATGAGAAACCGGCACAAGGGATGCTTGGATTCGAATGAGCAAGACGTATCCGGACACGCCCGATGGTCGTTACTTCGTCGTAAAAGGAAGGCTGTGGCGTCGCAGCAGTCCTAAACTCGATGAGGAAACCCGTACGGCACTGGTCAAGGATTTGATGGCGGCACGCCGGGCAGTTCGCGATGCATCGGCAGGCTCACCAGCGATGATCGAAGCTCGAGAGAAAGTGGATGCAGCCAAAGTTGCCCTTGGAGAACGCGGTCCGGTCTGGTGGGATGACGGGGCGCCTGACTTCAATCGCCATCTCGCCAGGAACACGCCCTACGCTACATGGTTTGCACAGTTGGAAATGGAATGAGATGTGATGGCACCTAGAAGACAAAAATCTAACCCGCTGAGCGAAGGACACAGGGATGGAATTTGATCTGGCGCGGTTCATCAAAGCACAACAAGACACGTACGCAAAAGCCTTGCAGGAGTTGAGTGACGGACAGAAGAGGTCTCACTGGATGTGGTTCATCTTTCCGCAAATTCACGGACTTGGTCGATCGGAAACTGCCCGCTTTTACGCGATCTCTGGACGTTCTGAAGCCGAAGCCTACCTAAAACATCCTGTGTTGGGCGCCCGTTTGGAGGAGTGCACGCGCGCCATGCTCAGCCATCCCAGCCTCAGTGCACACGACATTCTTGGCTCTCCCGATGACCTTAAGTTTCGTTCCAGCATGACGTTATTTGGCATCGCCGCCCAGAGTGGTTCGTCGTTCGAGACTGCCCTTCACGTTTTTTACGGAAGTAAGGGCGATCAAGCCACGCTTGCAGCGTTGAAGAACCATATGTGATCAGACGCTTACCGACTTTTGCAAAAGTCCCGACTGAAGTTAATTAAACCAAGATTCGGCCCCGTGAAAGTGCTTTCGCAGACGGCTATATTCGACGGCGTCGCGGTGCCCAAAACTGAATTCCGATACGTTAAGGATGCATTTTTGCTCCCTTTACGATCTTATCGACCACCTTCTTTTCGGCTCTAAGTGCCAGTCCTACCAGTTTCGAATTGTCTGGGCCGAACTGGGAAAACACCTCCCTGTTGGCAGCGTCGTGCCCTGTTGAAAACATCTCCTCGATATAAGCCGAGGCTGTGACGTCGCGGTCGAGAGCCCGCCTATGGATCGTGCGCAGCGTCTCCTGATCTGCTGCAAGAACCACGATCGGCTGGATCGTCATGGGATTGTAGACATTCCCAGCCGCATCCCGGTATGGTTTGCCGATAATGGCTGGTGTCTGGGCAACGATGCCACTTGTCAGGAAAGCGGTGACATTCAGCCTCTGCCAGGTTGCGAGGTCATCGCGGATAACGATTGCGATCTTGGTGTCGAACATGCGGTTGAACTCCGTCCGGGGTACTGAAGAAAAGGAAGACCTAGCTCCGAGCGAGGCGGGCGGTCTTGAACGTTCGTGCAAAGTCGGATTTGCCGACGGTATGCGTGTCGCCGCGCCCTCACACGGTGTCGAGCGGATGGAAGCCCGGTTTCATGGCAACGCATTTTCGCCGCATCGGCACGACACCTACGCGTTAGGGCTGACGCTCCACGGCGTACAGACCTTCCGCTATCGCGGCACCGAGCGTTTCAGCAGCCCCGGAAACGTGATCGTGCTGCATCCCGACGAGCTGCATGATGGTGCTGCAGGTACCGAGGATGGGTTGATCTATCGGATGATCTACCTGCCTCCCGACCTGATTGGCGCAGTCGATGGTTACAGTCACGCCCTTCCATTCGTTCCCGATCCGGTCGTTGCCGACATCGGACTCTGGCAGGCACTGGCGGAGATTCTTGCCGATCTGAGCGAAGAACCGAGCGACCTGATTATGGACGACGTTGTGATGCGGCTGGCAGAAGGTCTTTCCCGCCAAGCAGGTGCACTGCCCAAAAGCATCGCCGCGCCGGCACGGTCGGCTGTTCTTCGTGCTCGCGACTTTATCGAAGGGCATTGCAGCGATGTCGTGCGCTCTGAAGCGCTAGAGGTTGCATCTGGACTGGACCGTTACGAATTGGCCCGCCAGTTTCGCCGATTGCTAGGTACCAGCCCGCATAGATACCTCATCATGCGCAAACTTGAATTGGCGAAACGGTCTATTGTTAATGGCAACGGATTGGCGCAGTCGGCAGCAGATGCGGGTTTTGCTGACCAGGCACATTTTACCCGCCATTTCCGCAAAGCCTTCGGTATGACACCGGGTCACTGGGTGGCAATGCGTTCTGCAAGCTCTGGCTAAGTTTGATTGTATTCGAACTGCCATCGGACACGAACAAGCTTGATAAAGGGGCGGTCGTGGGCGAATACGATCCGCCCGCTTATGCATCATGCTGCATCGATTACGGGAAGCCTTGCTGAACATCCTGATGGAGAGTTTCGGTAAGAAGGAGGGATAAGAAAGATCGGTTGCAGTTCCTCTTCTGCTGTCAACAGGCTCGTTGACTTGGAAGCGCTGAACCACCATTTGTGTGACATGCCGAAGCGTGAAAAAGATGAGATCGAACTGATCAGGACATGGACCCTGCCAGCCACGGTAACAATGGGGTCGGCCGTTCGGGCGAACGGCGTTCTTCAGGAAATACAAGCAAGGCTGCCAGCGATCTCTAAAAAGTCGATCTCGCTGGAAGGCGTCGATCTCACACTGGCGATGGCGGCTAACGAAAAGACCGCATTCAACGCGGCAGCGGCTATCGTCGCGAAAGTGGTGGCGGAAGCCGGAGCAATGCCGGTCATCCCGCGAGAAATCGAGGACATCCTTACGATCAAGACTAGCGAGCGACATCGTTGGCTTGCAGACGGTCGTCTGCCGAGCGCCGGTACGAGGACCGTCAGACTGAACGGACGCGCTCGTCAGATTACGTTCCATGTGTTCGACCCCAAGGTGGTGGAGGATCTTCTCGACAGAGGAGCCGCGGAAGAATGGCGTGTGGAGGATGCCGAGGCGAAAGCCGAAAAGCGGCAGCGGGCTACGTATCAGGCGAAGTTGACGCGGTCGCTCAAGAAAGAGGCTGCAAAAAAGTCTATGACGTCGGAAGACGGCGCCAAGGATTCGGCCCCCAAGCTTGGCGGCTGGGAAGAGTTCGACGTTGACGGACTGCTTCGCTAGATCTGTTCATAGCTCAATACCGCGTCAGTCAGTTGGGCTTAAGCATCCTGAACGTACGCGAACCTTTCAAACTTACCGACAGATGCCAGGCTGTAGAACACTGGCGTAGAATACCCCGAAAATAGGCACCAGTTTCACCTCCCTGGCGATGTCTGGTTCGGAATATGGTCCAGTCGCGCTTTGGCCGCATTCGGAAATCGCTCACCTGACAACGCCACGAAAACGTCAAAGTTCATTCAGGCATGGTTCACGGTGCAGGTCGCTAAATCACATCACCCTCAACGGAGTGACGAGAGATGCGCAAGATAATTTTCAGCGCGGGAATAATTCTAGGTAGTCTGCTTGCCAACGTCGCCAACGCGATGCCGTCAGTTCATCCATCGGTTCCCTTGGCCTCAGACGTTCAGAAGGTCGACTACGCTTGCGGACGCGGCTTCCACCTTTCCCCACGTGGCTATTGCCGACCAAACGGCCCTCCACGCGAGTATCGCGATCGGTGGGATAGACGTGACCGCTGGGAAGCCAGACGCGAATGGCGCGATAGACGCGAATGGCGAGAACGCCGCGATTACTATGACCAACGGGAATGGCGTGGGCGACATGAGTATCGCGACTACAGATGGTAATGCCGGATCCTCTCGCGAATATAAACACATTCCGTGAGAGCGTCAGAAGAGCCGTTCGTCAGGGGTCAGTTAAAGCTTTTCCCAATTAAGGAACCAGAGGCGCGTGATGCCGTTACGTGATCATCCAGCAAGGAGGAAAACCAATGGATCATACGAATCACGTTCGCCTATCGCCGACAGAGCTGACCCCAGAAATTCTGGAAGGTGCAACCGTATATGGCGCAGATGACCATAAGGTTGGAAAGGTTGATCACGTGCATGGCGGAACAGGCGGCCAGGTCATTATCGACGTCGGCGGGTTCCTCGGAATTGGCGCAAAGCCGGTAGCGGTCTCCCTCAGCGACCTCGATTTCATGCGAGATGAGGACGGCGATGTTCATGCCGTCACTTCCTGGACGAAAGACCAATTGAAAGACATGCCGGAACATCATCACTGATGTAGCCAGGGCCCGGTCGCAAAGACCGGGCCCTAAATCTAACTCCCTCCGAATATCAGAAGATTACAAGACGCCGTACCTGCTTAGCTCGCTCCCCATCCACGCACCTGCTGTCCACCAAAGACCATTTCAGTCGGCATCTGAAAAATAAAATAGGGATTGAGCACGGGCAGCGCCGTCGCTTTTTCCAGCCGTTGCATATGTTCATCCTTCAGCACAATGTCGAGCGAGGCGATGTTTTGGGTGAGTTGCTCTATCCGGCTGGCGCCGATCAGCACTGAGGAGACGCCAGGGCGTTTCGCTACCCAGGCAAGCGCCACTTCCGCAGGCGAACGACCAACCTCTGACGCCACAGTCTTCAGAACATCGACGATATCAAAGTTACGGTTTGTGAACAGCATGCCGCCGAACGGATTGTCACCGTTAAGGCGTCCATCGCTTTCACCTTCGGTAACAGGACCGGCTCGGTCCGGCAGGCCGGGCGCACGGCTGGCTTCGCTGATTTTTTCGCGACCGTATTTTCCCGTCAGCAGCCCAGCCGCAAGTGGGCTCCATGGCACCATACCCAAACCGAACTCGGCACCTGCCGGAAGAAGGTCCAGCTCTACGCCACGATCGATCAGCGAATAGGCGTATTGCAAACCGATTGGCTTGGGTAGGCCGTGCGCTTCCGCAAGCGTTGCTACCTTTGCGACATACCAGGCAGGTGTGTTGGAAAAACCGTAATGCAGGATTTTGCCAGCACGGATCGCATCGGTCAGCGTCTGAAGAACCTCTTCTGCTGGCGTCGTGCGGTCCCACACATGCATCCAGTACATGTCGATGTAATCGGTTTTCAGCCGCTTCAACGAGCCTTCCACACCCATGCGGATGTTCTTGGCACCGTTGCCACCCCATAAGGGCGTGCCCTGCCCGCGTGGAAAGCCGGATTTGGTGGCAATGACCAACCGATCACGCGTGCCGCTGTCCGATACAAATGTGCCAAGCATCTCCTCGCTTTGGCCAGCGGAATAGACATCCGCCGTGTCGATGAAATTGCCACCGGCTTCGACATAGGCATTAAAAAGCGCGCGCGAGGTTTCGTCTCCGGCACCCCAGCGTTCCGCACCGAAGGTCATGGTGCCAAGCGCCAGCGGGCTGACGATCAGGCCGGATTTGCCGAGTGTGCGGTAACTGGTGAGATCCATCGGTGTTCTCCATCGTTGTTGTGCAACAGGATGTAACGACAAGCGTCCCACAGAATAAGCCATTGATAGCAGCATGAACTTGTGAGCACAGTGCATGAATGGAACGAAACGAACTCAATGATCTCCTGGCCTTCGCGGCGGTGGCGCGCGAGCGCAGCTTTACCCGCGCCGCCGCCATTCTCGGCATGTCACCCTCTGCGCTGAGCCATGCGATGCGCGGGCTGGAGGAGCGGCTGGGCGTCCGGCTTTTGTCGCGCACGACGCGCAGTGTCGCGCCGACCGAACCGGGCGAGAGGCTGCTGCAATCGCTCAATCCGGCGCTCGCCAATATTGAAAGCGGGCTGGAAGCGCTGGCGGAGTGGCGCGACAATCCTTCCGGTACGGTCAGGATAACCACCTTCGCCTATGCGGCACGAATGGTGCTTCTGCCGAAACTGCCAGCCTTCTTGCTGGCCAATCCGGATGTCCGGGTGGAGGTCAATATCGATGATGGCCTGACGGATATCGTCACAGCCGGTTTCGATGCGGGCATTCGACTGGGAGAAGCCGTCGCCAAGGACATGGTCGCTGTGAAGCTTGGGCCGGATTTAAGGACGGTGGTGGTGGGAACGCCATCCTATTTCAAACGCTATCCTCCGCCGTTGACCCCCTATGACCTGGAACGCCACGCCTGTATCGGATACCGGCTGACGACCTCAGGCGGACTACTGCCCTGGGAATTCGAGAAGGACGGCAAGGAGATCAATATCCGCACCAGCGGCCCTTTGGTCGCCAATGATGGCGATCTGCCGGCGGCTGCCGTTCGTGCAGGTGCGGGACTGGGTTATATCATGGAGCATGACGTCGCTGAGGAGATCGCTGCGGGGACCCTCGTCCAGGTCTTGAAGGACTGGTGTCCCAGCTACCCCGGATTTTACCTGTACCATCCCAGTCGCAGGCAATCGCCATCAGCCTTGAGGGCACTCATCGCTTCACTCAAGGTCGGATGAAGCTTGCATATTTGCTCATTGTATAAACGAATGACCGCCAGCTCGAACCGTTCAAACTTTTTACATATCGGCACGCCGACAGTCTGCGCCCGAAGACTATGTAGGGTCTGGAACAATGTGGTCTCTCGGTCCGTTGCTCACCGTTAATGTACGGGAAAAAAATCGGAATTCGAAATGCCAAGGTACTTCTTCCACGTCAGGGAAGCAGACACCCTTTCCATCGATTTTGAAGGCGCGGTGCTTTCAGGTGACGATCAGGCCATAAGAGAAGCGCTTCAGGCAGCGAGGGAAACACTTGCCGAAAAAATAATATTCGGAGACATCATCAGCCACACCAGCTTTGAGGTCGTTCGCGCCGATGGTCACCTGATCGCCGTCATACCCGTCTCGTCAGTCTTGAGGTTTCAGTAGGAAATAGCTTAAATCCTCGGCTGAACGGCTCTCTTCGCTACCTCCCGGTCGGCTTGGCGTGTATTCGTTCCTTGAAGTCAAATATCTTCCCTCCAGTCCTCGAAGCATATCGGACAAAGATGACAATCGTCGCATCCTATCTCTATCGCAACGGTAAACGCGCTGATGTAGTCGAACTCTCTTCGCAGCCCTTCGACGCGAACGCCAACGAGATCGTATGGATCGGGCTGACCGATCCAACAGTCGAGGAAATGGCATCTCTAAAGACGATGTTTGGGCTCCATTCCTTGTCTGTCGACGACGCGCTGAATGGCAAGCAGGTGCCGAAGGTCGATATTTATGGCGACCAGCTATTCGTCGTCGCCAAGACCGCGTATCTCGAAAACGACAGGATCGCCTATGGCGAGACCTGTATCTTTGTCGGTCAAAACCATGTCATCACCGTGCGGCATGGGTCGGCACGATCACACCAGAAACTGCGCGAACAACTGGAGCAGGCACCGCAGCTTCTCTCGCATGGTCCCGATTACGTTCTCCACGGCATTCTCGATTTCATCATCGATGGTTATCTCCCCTTGGTCGAAACGATAGAAGACCGGGTTCTGGAGATCGAAAAGCACGTTCTCGTTTCCTTCCTTGAGCCGGAGCAGATCCGCAGGATCTTCCGAATGCGTCGGCAGGTCATCAAATTCCAGAGGGTGATGGGCCCGATGGCTGAAGTTGCCAGCAAGCTCGCCCACCTTGAATTGCCCTGCGTCGACAACAACGCCAGGCCGTTCTTCAAGGACGTCCACGATCATGTTCGGCGTGTCGAAAACATGGTGATCGGGTTGCGTGATATCGTGACATCCGTATTCGAGGCAGCTAATCTTCTGGAGCAACAGCGGCAAGGCGCAATTACGCGACAGCTCGCCGCATGGGCAGCGATCCTGGCAGTGCCGACGGCAATCGCTGGGATTTACGGCATGAACTTTGAGAACATGCCCGAGTTGAAGTCGCAATACGGGTATTACGTCGTTCTGGCTGTCATTCTCGTTCTCTGCGGCATTCTGTATTACCGCTTCAAACGAGCACGGTGGCTATAGTCCAGTTGGCCTGCAACCGGCCGACAGTCAGGCGCTGTCACTTTTTTAGCTCCCCGGCGCCGCGGCTGATCCGGCAAGAATGCCGCCATCAATGGTCAATTCGGCTCCAGTCATATAGGCGGCTTCGTCGGAAGCCAGCAACACAGCCAGCGCAGCGACTTCTTCCGGCCTACCAAAACGGCGCATTGGTGTGTCCCTGACCAAAGCGGCCTCGCGGTCCTTGCGATCCGGGCCTGTGCCTAGCATCGGCTCCCACATCGGGGTCATCACCGCAGCCGGGTGGATCGAGTTACAGCGGATGTTCAGATTTTGACTAGCGCAATAGAGAGCGACGCTCTTGGTGTGGTTGCGAACTGCCGCTTTGGATGAGGCATAGGCCGCAGCCATCGGGATTCCAACCAAGCCCGAGCGGGACGAGATATTGATGATTGAACCCGCACCATTTTCCCGCATGGCCCTGATGGCATAACGGCAACCGAGGAAAGTCCCATCCAAATTCACAGCATGAACGGCACGCCAATCGGAAAGTTCAGCGTTTTCCGGATCATGAGCAGGCGGAAGGCTGTCGACTGGTGCCTCGAACCCAGTAATCCCGGCATTGTTGACAATCACGTCAATCCTCGGGAACTGACGGGCAATCTCCATCCAATCGTTTTCCGAGGAAACATCAAGTCGGACGAACGTCGCTCCGATTGCCTTTGCTAGATCCCGGCCACCTTCCACGTCGATGTCAGTGACAATGACATTTGCCGCTTCGTCAGCGAAAGCGTGTGAGATAGCGGCGCCGATGCCGCGCGCAGCCCCGGTTACGAGTGCGGTTTTCCCCTCGAGTCTGGGCATAAGTAAATCCTCAAAGTATGAATGGCAATTCGAGATGCGCGATGTTCTAAGCTGCGACATCAATGGTGCTGGTCCAGACTATAGGTCAGCATTGTTCATGGTCTTACACTCCTGTTGGCCCAACTTGTCGACCCGCGCCTGAATAACCAGTTAAGAAATGGAGGTTGAACGTACATCGCCATACCGCTATTTGAAGCCTTCGCGAAGGAAGATGACGGCATCCCTTGCCTCCTCCGACGATATTGTGTGACCGACCCCAGGATAGATTTTGGACGTCACCGTGAAGCCTGCCGATCGCAGTTGGCCAGACGCGACAGTTGTCGCCGACGGCGGAATTGTCTTATCCTCTGCACCATGCATCATCAGAATATCTGTTCGTGCTGAAGATGACGTCGGCGGCAGAGCCAACAGACCTGCAAAGGTGACGAGAGCGCCGACCTTCCAACGACCCGATGCCACTCCATCCAGCGCCATGATGGCGCCTTGCGAGACCCCGATGAAGGCCACCCGGTCCAGCGCGTCTTCGAACCCCTCACGTTTGACGATCTCAGAGACCACCCTGTCGAACGCTCGACGCGCGGCGTCTATCCGCTCGGGGCGCA